>JAZRNC010000199.1:0-8647 GCA_045647965.1 Eubacteriales bacterium
ACGTAATCGGGATTGTAGTCGTTCATCGTGAATCCCGCTTCGTAGAGTGCGTTCATCAGTCCGGGTTCACCGATAACGTACGCACTTCCGCCCGGACACTGTGTCGAAAGGAAGGAAGCGGTCGCAAGGGCACTTGTGTAGAAATGATCCTCGTCCACGTCAAGTCCGAGTCTGGCGAGTTTGTTGGAGAGCTCACGCGGGGAGCGTTCGCTGGAGTTTGTCAGAAACAGAAATTTTTTGTCGTTGGCGTACAACCAATCGAGAAAATCGTGAACATGCGGAAGCAGAACGTTGCCGTGGTAGATGACACCGTCCATATCGCAGATAAACGCATCTTTACTATGTAGAGAGTGAAGAGAGATTTTTTCCATAGAGAAGTCCTTTCATTTCATTGAAAATTATCTTGCTATTTGTCTTTTTCTGTGATATAATTATACTGTATATCTATAAGTATATTATACAATATTATAAATCCTTTGTATAGATTAAAATAGAACAAATTTTTGATATTCACGGTTTTTTTATTGGGGAAAGGAGAAAAAATGGATAACGAAAACAAGGAATCCGGCGTAATGAAAGAGACCCCTGATGGAAATGACACAGGCATGACGGAAACGATCGAATCTGCTATGTTGGCGGATGCGACAGAAATATCCACAGCAGAAAAAGAGGGTGTGTTGGCGGCTGAAGCGGATGCTAAGGCGGCGGACGCGACGACGGACGGTGAAAAAAACGAAAAAGTCGATGAAACGGCGTATTCCGACGAAAAAATTTCCGAGATTGTTGGAGAAATAGCCACATCGAGGAGTTTTTTGCGTACAGCACCGATTGTTCAGCCGAAGGTAACAGGGGAGCCGAGTCTCGCGAAAATCACGTGTGAGATCGAAAAATCCACGCAAAGCGGAAACCGTTGGATGCGTAAAGCGGCAGTTGCTGTTGGAGTGGTCGCGGCGGCTCTTTCCATATTCCTGCTCAGCAGTACAGTGTGGCTGAATCTCAAATACGACCCATACCGCCCGATCGATTTTAATATGTCCGAAACCCCCGTATCTCCCGAGGGTGCGCCGAACGACGTGATGGAATCGGTCGTTGTTCCCGAACTTCCCATCGAAACGCCGAATTATAGTGTAACTCTTGATTTTTATGACCGCGAGGATATTCACGTGATGACTGAGTCGATGACTCTGCGTGAACTTCTGAATTCGATCGGATGCAAACTGTTGGATTCCCACCGTCCGAATATGGGAATGGACGACGTGATCTCAGCAGATACTACCGTTGTGATTGATAAGGTGCTTTATCGAACGGAGACCGTGACGGAAGTTATCAAATACGACACGGAGATCATTGAAATTGACACGATCCCGCGCGGAGAAAAAATTATGCACGTGACGGGAGCGGACGGCGAGAAAAAATACACCTACTCCATCGAATACATCAACGGAAAAGAGAGTACCAGAACTCTCGTTTCCGAAGTTGTCACCAAAAAAGCGGTAACCGAGAAATATGAGCTCGGCGTCGGTGGAACTTTCGTCGGAAATGATGGGGTGACGTACACGTATTCTTACAAAAAAGTCGTTCCTGCATCGTATTACAGCATTGAGGGACCGACGTATTTTGGTTATAACGCGGACGAAACCGTACTTGCCGTCGATCCCAAATGTATTCCGCTCGGCACATCGGTTTACGTGAAAAATGCGAATTATGATTTTGGAAAACGTGTGGCAGCGGATACCGGATCCAGCGCGATAGATTGGAAAATTCTCATTTGGATCTCGAAGAATAATCCGCAGTATGCATCGTTCTCCAAGGTGGAAACTCACTCCGATATGGAGATCTATTATATTGACTGATGTGGTTTGACAGTATCAGAGAGTTTATGGATAACCGCACAGCGCATCTTGTCCCGGGATGTGACTGTATGATCTGGCGGGATCACGAGGAGATTTTCAGGTACACTTCCGGCTATGCCGATCTTGAAAAGCGTCGGTATATCGAGGGGAATGAACTGTATTTTCTCTGGTCGATGTCAAAGGTCGTAACGGTTGCCCTTGCTCTGAAGCTTTACGAAGAGGGGAAATTTGATCTCACGGAACCGATATATCGCTATTTGCCCGAATATGAGCATATGTATATCGCGCAGAGTGGGACGAATGCGACGACTGCTGCACGGTGTCCGATTACGGTTCGTGATCTGTTTGCAATGACAGCGGGGATGAATTATAACATTTCCTCGAAGTATTTGGATGAAGCGCGAAAGATGACCGATTTTCGTTGTCCCACGCGGGAGATGATTCGCGCGATGGCAAAGGAGCCGCTGGATTTTGAGCCGGGGGAGACGTGGCAGTACGGATTTTGTCACGACGTACTTGGCGCCCTCATCGAAGTGGTTTCCGGAATGAGACTACGGGATTATGCGAAAAAAGTGTTGTTTGATCCGCTTGAGATGGTGGATACGTCGTATGGTTTACCAGGAGACGCGGAAAAACAATCGCGGTTTGCCAGACTGTATCAGTATCGCGAAGATCTCGGGAAATGCATCCCCACGAAGGATACCTGTAATTTCATTTTTGGGGCAGAGTATGATTCCGGCGGGGCAGGGGTGATATCTACCGTTTCGGATTCTATGAAATTTGCCGATACTCTCGCGAGTTTCGGACTCAGCGCAAACGGATACCGTTTTTTATCCCGTGAAACCGTGGAGCTTTTGCGAACGAACGTACTCGGCGAGGAACAACTTAACCGTTTCTGGTTTGCATCCGAGGGATACGGCTACGGACTTGGCGTGCGAACGCTGATTGATAAAGAAAAGCGGGGAGCGCTGTCCCATATCGGAGAATTCGGTTGGGCGGGAGCAGCGGGAGCGATTGTGATGATGGATCCCGCAGAGCGTTTGGCGATAGTGTATCTCGAACACGTCCTTGCCACCCCCGACACCAGAGTATTTGCCAGACTGCGCGATATGGTATATGCCGAAATAAAATAAAAGCTGCCGCTTTTTCTCTTTGAGAGAGCGACAGCTTATTTTTTTGATGTTTATTTGGAATGGGAATTAAGGAAACACATGAATGCAAGCCAATCGTGGCGGCTGAGATAATGACTTCCTTTTCGCAGGTGGTATCCGATAGTTCCGTCATGGAAGAAATCTCCTATGCTTGGCATACGGTCGGGATGAATAAATCCGGAGAGACCGAGAGACTTGTAATATTCATCGGCTTCCACGCAGGATAAGTACTCATTATTTGGATCCGCCCAGGAATCCTCCGCAGCACTGGCAACGTATACGAGGTGGGGCACATTGGCGGCAAGAAGAAAATGCTGATCGAACGGGAGAGCATCTTCGTTATCGCAGTATTTTTTGTAGTTTTCACAGAACCAATAGGGGACTTTGTCGTAAATCAAGCGGATGGATTCTCCGCCTTTCTGACGGGACAACGCCGCGCCGCTGCATCCGGAATCGTTCGAGATCGCGCAGAAGAACCGTTCGTCAAGCGCACCTGTAAGGAGTGCGGTTTTGCCGAGACGGGAGTGTCCGACAACGCTGATTTTTTCGTGGTCGAGTTCAGGCAGCGTGAGAGCATAATCAAGAACCGCCATCGCTGCCCACGCCCAAAGACCGATTTTTCCGCACTGATCGGGGCGGCGTTTTCCGTCGGGGTAGACCACACCGGCAAGTCCGTTCGTGAAATCACCGTCGTCAGAGGTTACATCCTTATAGCAAAACGTGAGGGTAGCGTAGCCGTTATCGATGATTTCTTCCGTCGGCTGATAACGGTCAGGAATCATATCGCGGAAGTTGATATGGATAAATGCGGGGAGAGGTTTGTCCGAATTTTTTGCTACAGAGTAGTAAACGGGGAAAGAATATTCACCGAATTCCGTCTTGCACGTCAACTTGAGGGAGAGAAGACGAGCCTGACCGGCGCAGAAGCTTTCATCTGCTTTTACAACCTCTGCGGAAACAGAAAGAGGACGGGGAGGAAGGTAGCCGTATTCTTCACGCAGAAGCAGATCGACGATATCGTTTTTTTCCATACCGACAGGACTCGGAAGATTTGGAATTCGTTTCATATTGAGGGCTCCTTGTTGGTAGTTTTACTTTTTTCATTATATCATTTCGATCGTAGGATGTCAATATACGGCGATTTTTTACAAAAAACGAGAAGCCACAACGGGACGTACTCTGAGGGACAGTTTTTTTGATTGAAGGAGATAACGGTACCTACTGATAGGAAAGGACAGAGAATTTTAACGTTCTCTGTCCTCTTTTCTTGACAAGCACTGCATCGGTTAAGGACGAAACGATTTACTCGCAGAGAATAATCTCACACGGCTTTGCCGTTTTTTTGGCATATTTTATAACCGACAATGTCCCCTTTGAGCTTCCATTCCAAAAGACAATGATTTTATCCGCATAATCGACTATTTCTTTATTCCTTACGATGGGCGCAGCACGACCGTAACGCTCATACTGAGGTGGAAACACGGTAAGCTTTATCCCGTTCTCTTTCGCATATTGTTCGGCGCAGGAATCTACACCTACAGCACCGCCTGAAACAATTTCTTCACCGTCTGTTAGATAACTACCGATATCGGCTACGGTAACGTTTCTTGAACCAACCACTGCAATTTTCATAAAAAAACCTCTAAATAATATTTAGTATACTTGATTTGAGTATACTTGCACCATTATACCATAAAATAATCTTAAAATATACTTACATTAAGATTTTTTGGGAGATTTTTATGAGAAACAAAAATAATAAGCATATAGGAATAGAAATTGATCCGGAGCTTCATTATAAACTTCACTATATATCAAAATATTACGGTCGTTCGGCAAACGGAGAAATACTATATTTGATAAGACAGGAAATAAAAGCTTTTGAAAAAAATGAGGGGGAAATTAAAATCCCCCAAGAGCAAAAAACAAATTAAAGTTGTTTTGCGGTACAAAAAGGGCACTTATGTTTTTTGCCATAAGTGCCTTTGTGTTATTTATAAAAAATCGCGGATGTCAATGGCAAGTTTTTCTTCCAAGTTAATGAGGCGTTTGGTGATATCTTTGGAGACCTCGTCCGCTGCCTTGTATTCATTGAGGTAGCGATTCAGCGATTTTACTCCCATATTGCATCCATCCGTCATAAGATCGGCAATCGTATTGTCTGATTCGTTCATTACGAGCTTCATACTCGTTTTCATCCATGACATACTTTGGGCGATGGGGTTCGGGTCTTTACCATCGTCCTCATATTTTTTGAGAAGAGTCCCGATTTCGTCGAACAGTTTTTCGTGTTCCTCTTTACAGTCGCTCAGGTATTTCTTCAGTTTGTCCGACTTTACATATTCGAGAACATCCGAAATGGATTCGATTCCCATTTTTGTTCCTGCATCGCATTCGCGCAGTAATTTTATCGTATCTTGTTCGATCATATTATCACATCCTTTCCGAAAGTAAGAATATTGTTTCCTGAATATCAAAAACTATTCTGCTTATTGCTCGTTATTCGTTCATCGGACCCACATTGGTGTATGTAAAGGCGGAGTTTTTGTTTGATGAAAGAAATACTTGATTTTTGACCCAAAATATGGTATGATAACAATATATGAATACCTTTTTTGGATCAAATTGAGGTGAATGATTATGAGTACGTTTAATCCAAAAAACGCATCGATGATAAGAGACCGTAAGATGGACTGGTTCCATCATGAGTCCCTTACCGAATGGGGATATGACGAAGTACAGATGGATACATTTGCCGTACTTTATCCGTCCGAGGTGGAAGATGGAAAGCGGTATCCGTTATACGTTGTGTTCCATTCGGCGGGACACGATATATTTTCCGCCATTTCTTGCACATTGAAAAAAGGGAATCACGATATTTATCACGCGCCGACAGATATGTTTGCGCTTTATCTCGACTGCCGTCAGCATGAGGATAAGGACTGGTGGTGGGGCGGTGACTCGGCACATCACAGCTACCCGAACCGAAGTGGCGTGAAAAAACTTCCCGTAGAAAACAGAGCGATCGCCACCGTTGAATGGGTAATGGAAAATTTCCCGATTGATAAGAACCGTGTTTATGCAGTGGGGAACTCGATGGGTGGAAGCGGTGCGCTCGGCATCGCGATGTGCAGAGGGGATATCTTTGTCGCTGTCAAAGCGAATGTTCCGGCAGGTGTTTATCATATGGCAGACAGATGCTGCTTACATACCGAAGCGCCGGAGGAATTTAAGATTCCCGATCCGCCGATTCTCGTAGACTATTCCGCGCAGAACGATAGTTGGTCCGCGGGACATGAGGTGCTGTATCGAGGAATGCGGGATAAAAAATACGCTATATTCGGTTATTTCGGTAATTTTGGACATGCCAACAATCACGCTGACATTCGTGAGGTTAATGATCTCATTCATTCGTTTGATATTTTTTCTGTGCGACTTAATGAACCATATCCGGTATTTACAAATGCCGATTCCGACGATATGCTGCCTTGGGCGGAGGATGGAACGGTCGTAAGCGATCAAGCCGGACAGGTCAATTCCTTCTTCCGTTGGGGTGAAATTACCGAAACGGATTGCAGTATTTCCGTGCCGCTTCGACTTCTCAGAAAAGACGAATGGGAATCCCGTGTGGAGTTTCCGCTTCGTGCCTCGGCAGACGTTTCTGTGCGCAGACTACAGAACTGTCGATTCTCTCCCGGTGAGACGGTAGCGTGGAAATACAACGGGCGTGAGGGAACCGTTACGGCAGATGAAAACGGACTCGTTACCGTGCCCGGTGTTGAAGTTTCCGTCGAAGAACGAACGCTTGTTTTGACAAAAGTGTCGGATTGATATGTAAATATCAAGGTGTCGGACAATGGCGGCGAAATACGTTGCTCGGATTTGCGGCGGTAACGATAGGTTCGATCGGAACGAAAAACATTAAATCAAAAAAATAAAATTATAAAATACTACTATAAAACGGAGGAAAATAATTATGCGTTTAGGTCTTTTGAAAGTAATGCCGGAGTTTCTTAACCCCGAACATAATTTGGAAGTGCTTAAAAAAATGGTTAAGAGAGCAGCAGAGGACGGCGTGGAACTTCTCGTTACGTGTGAAGCATATCTCGACGGTTATTGCGCAAAACTTGATTATGTGGACACTGAGAAAATCAAATCGGTAGCCCAAACAGACGACTCGCCCATACTTGCAGAGGTAAAAGCCCTTTGTAAAGAGTATAAAATGGGGATGATCTTTGGATATTCTTCCCTTACCGAAACGGGTGTGAAGAATACGGCGCTCCTTATCGATGACGAGGGATGTGAACTTGGAAGATACAACAAGACACATCTTCTGTACCACGATGAAAAATACGAAAAGGGTGAAGGATTCCCTGTATTTGATACAAAATGGGGAAAGATCGGTATTCTCATTTGTGCGGACAGACGTTGGCCCGAAGCGGCTCGTACCTTAAAGTGTAATGGCGCGGAAATGATCCTGATTCCCACGTACGGATTCCACGGCGAGAGAAATCAGTGGTGGATGTGTACTCGCTCGTATGAAAACGAATGCTTCGTTGCTTTTGCCCACCCCGAGCAGTCCTTCGTATGCAACCCCGATGGATTTGTGGAAGCATATTTGGAATCGAGCGCTCCCGGCATCCTCGTACACGACATTGACGTGTCAAAGTGCAAAACGGAAATGTTTAAATACAGAAGAGAAGATATTTATTTTAAATAATAGCTCACTGAGATAACACATAGAACCATAAGAAAAAATTATGGTTCTATAAGAGAATTTTTCTTGACTTCACAGCGCATTCATAATATACTTATATTGTAGATATAATTGTTCGTTTTGTCTGTTTTTTCGATTGTTTTCGAAGAAAGACATGGCGAAAATTATAGATAAAACAATTTATTTTTAAGGAGTAACACACGCAATGAAAAAAGTATTAACGGTATTTCTTGCTGTCGTTATGGTTCTCACTTCCGTATTTGCTCTCACAGCTTGCGGATCGAAGGACGACGGTACTATAAAGATCGGCGGTATCGGTCCTCTGACCGGTGACGCTGCTATCTACGGAAACGCGGCAAAAAACGGCGCGGAAATCGCGATCGAAGAAATCAACGCTCTCGGCGGTCTTCAGTTCTCTCTCAAGTATTCTGACGATGAACACGACCCGGAAAAATCAGTAAACGCGTACAACAAGCTCAAGGACTGGGGTATGCATATTCTCGGCGGTACCGTTACGACGGCTCCTGCAGTTGCTGTTTCCAGCGAAGCATACGCAGATAGAATTTTTATGCTGACACCTTCCGCATCCTCTACGGATGTTCTCGGTGGCTTTGAAAACGCTTCCGGTGAAGTAGAAATCGCTCGTAAGGATAACGTTTTCCAGATCTGCTTTACTGACCCGAACCAGGGACTTGCTTCCGCAACGTATATTAAGGAAAAGAATCTTGCCAATAAGATTGCGGTTATCTACGACAGCTCCGACCCGTATTCTACCGGTATTTATAATTCCTTTATGAAGCAGGCGAAGGTACTCGGTCTTAACGTGGTAAGTGAGACAAGCTTTACTTCCACCACATCTACGGACTTCAGCGTACAGATCATTGAAGCGAAGAACGCAGGTGCGGATCTTATCTTCCTTCCCATTT
>JAZRNC010000200.1:0-4063 GCA_045647965.1 Eubacteriales bacterium
AACGGTGTATAGAAGTGCGCCCTTATTTGTAAGAGAAATGAACCCTTATTTGTAAGAGAAATGAAGTTTATCTTACAATATTATCACTGATAAGCCATTTATTTACGCCAATCTTTTCCATTGTTCTCTTGTAGTTCATTAAATTCTCTAACCAACATAACTACATCATTTGTAATATCATTATTATTCCACCACATATTAGGGTAATTGGGGCATAATGTTCTTTCTTGACCTTCATAATTTACTACTTGTGCATGTACATTATTATTTTTCCCTTTTGTACAGAACAAACATCCATTACAAGGTTTACATGTATCGATCAGATACTTTTTCATTTCTTCCGTAAGTGTATCATATTGTTCGAGTATCGCCTTTAGTCCAATAAAATTAGAAGGCTGATATACGTATACATCTTTTTCCCGAGTTATATATGAAAAAGATGCGCCGGAAACCTCTTTTTTTGTAGTGCACACCATATTAAATTCGTTAGTTGAAAAACTTCCATAAATCATTAACGAATATCCTTGATCTTTGTAATTTTGAAACACAGATCTAAAGAATCCCGGAACTGCACCTAACAGATCATTTGATCTATCAATCCAGTACATATAATCACCGTCATATATACATGCAACAAAGTTGAATAATGTACCGCTTTCCCATGGCGTTGTCTTTCCAAAGTCATTACTTACTTCTGCTAACAACTTCCAAGCATTTAAAATAGCTGGATTATTAGGATACGCAAACACTATTTGTGTTTTACTCTTCTCAATTACAAACCCTAATAATTTCATATAATCCAAGTATATCGTTTTTGCTTTTGGCTTTGTCATACAACTCTCAACAACCAAGGTATCATTTACAACCTGGCCATTAAGACCTGCTGTATACATAAACTTATAAAAAGATGCTATACTATCATAAATACTCTTGAATCTTTTTGTTCTTTCAGGGTGCTGATTTAAACATTCCCCTTTCAAAAATGGATCATCCGGATACTCTAATGGAATATTCAGTACAGCTGGATTTTGATATACTGTCTCAAGCATCAATTTCATTAGAGCATGAAATTGATGCTGATTGGATATTGCTACCTTCTCATTGGCAACATGGTTCTTTTCTGAGAAAGCTATTACTAAACTATATAAAATACGTTCCGCTAAACTAGAAAAATTAGTCTGCAATGGTGTAGGGTTTGTCATAAATTATCTCCTTGTGAATTACTACTGATCACGTATAATGAGCTTCTTTCACGCTTTTTGTCACATTTATTTCTATATTTATTATCTGCCTGCAGTATAAACGAGAACAGTTTCGGAAATATTTCTGCCGGGTTGAAACTGTTTTATGATGCCCCGCCTTAGATCGAGAGTTTTTACAGAAACATATTTCCATTCACCGATAGCGGGGAGAACAGAATTATTTTTCCGCCTCCTTTTTACAAGCGGCTTGCTTTTTTTGACGATATCGGACCAGTCCTATGATTGCCGAAATGATCGCTACCGTCTCGTAAACAATACCGCCATAGGAACGCTCGAACAAATCATAAATTATGGCAAGCGGACATGTCACAAGAATACTCCGACGGACGTTTTGCGGATTGGCAAACGACATCGCAATCGTATTAAGGAACACACCCATAAACATAAATATCGAGTGCCATTCATCCCAGGTTATGATTCCGACAATGGTGATAATAACAATAAAACAAATGGGAACGATTTTGTTATTTGATCCTTTTTTACTTCTGAAATAGTACGCAATATTTCTGAATATTAAAATAGTATTCATTGCCATACCGATCACGGCACCTATCAGAAGATAATGCAGTGCAAAAACAACGGCTGTGACAATTTGAACGATCAGGATATTTTTTTGGGTTTTCATCTGGAAGGAAAGAAAACCCAGTGCTATTGCCACGACTCCGAGCGATTGTCCGATTATATAAGGCATTTGTTCCATCTGTTATCTATTTCTTTCTTAATTATTTTCGAGAGCTGACGTCTCTTTTTCCGAAAAATGCACCGCGATTGCCCAGTTGTAGCTTCGTACTTGTCCGTCGCCAAGGAACGCTTCAGGCACTTTTTTATCCATCCAGTCCAGCGGCTCCAGATTGCCGTTGCCGCGCGTGATGCGGTCAAACATCTGTCCAAGACGCTCCTCGTCCTCCTCACGCAGAATGCCGGGCGCGGCTGAGATGAAGAAGGCCGAGGCGCTCATGCTCAACAGCTCGGAAAAGCGCAGGTTCAGTTCGGTCGGCACGTGCTGTGTAAAGGCGGCGCAGTCAGCGTCCACCATAAAGAAGGCCTCGTTTTGGCACAGACGGAAGGCCAGCGTGTTAATGCCAAAGTCGCGGGTGATGACCCACTGGATGCCGCTGGTGTCACAGCCGCTGCGGACGATGTCGTGAATGCCGGCGGCCAGGTGATTGTAGACGTTGCAGCCGATGATATATGCACCCCGGGCGGCCTCCTGGATCAACGTGTAAAAGTCCTTGCAGATCTGCGCGTTGGTCTTGCTTCGGTCCTTGAAATGCCAGCCGGGTTTGGTGATGTGGGGCTTGAGGAACTCACCGCCCATCATGTCGGGCGCGGAGAAATCGTGCTTAATCAAGCGGTAACCGTCCTTAACCAGACCGCCGATCAGCTTGCGGATATAGTCCTGCGCGCCGGGTGTGGTGGGATCGAGAATTTTGCCGCGCGGAGAGGGAGAGCGGTCCTGATTTTCGGAGTAGCACTCGTCGGGAATGTCGGGGCACAACTCGTCAAGTACCAGCAAGGGACGCACCCAGATACCGGGCTCGCAGCCGATCTCGTCGATCTGTCGCGCGACCTCGGCCATATCGGCAAAGTCGTCGTTGGCCTCGAACGGGCCGCCGTTGTAACCCGCAAAGGCATTTTTGTTCCAGCCGTCGTCGATGACCATGAAAGGACGCGGCGTGCCGGCGTCCAGCTTACTTGCCAAGCGCGCGCAAAGGCGAGCGTCCTCCAAAACAGACGCGCGTGTAATTTTTCCGTAGGTGTAGTACCAGGTGTTAAAGCCGTAGATAGGACGGTCGGGATAGCTGGACTTGTGGCTCATGCGGCGGCAAAAGGCCTGGCATGCGGCATATGGACTCTGTCCGTCCTCGCTTTTACAGTAGACCGTCTCGGCGCAGACCAGCTCCGTTTGCAGCTCTACACCCTCGCCGCCGTTTTTGACGTCGCAGGTGAGCAGGACACCATCCGGTGCGATCTCCCAGGAGCAAAAGCTGTTGCAGCCGGTTTTGACACCGAAGCCATGCGTGTGCGAGCCGTCGTAGGCGGCAAAATACCACAGCGCCGGCTGCGTCAGAGGCAGCTCGCGCCACTGTAGATCAGCAAGTGCAACACCCCAGGTGTCGATCAGCACCTTTTGCATCCACGCAGTGTCAAAGAACCATTTTATGCGTACGGCCTTGGTTGGCACGTCCGAGGGGAGTAGCGTGATGCGACAGCCGTGCTCCCCCGGTGCAACGCGCACCAAATCAGCAGAAGGCTCGAGGATTTGAAAACGATTGGTAGTCAGCATGTAGATATCCATCCTTTTTTGACGGTGATTGCTTTTATTATATCACCGGCACGGTGCAGAATCAAGAGATTGGAAATTTTGAACAATAAAATGAACCAAAATTTTCCGGTTAGCGGCAATTCATCGCCGATCTCCGGAATGGCGTGCAGTGCGCGTCTTACGTTCAAAAGCTCTTCGGCAGTCTGTTCGCATTCTCTACGAATCCATTCAGCAATTTTCATCATACGTATTCACACCGACCTTTCTCATCACATTGTAGCACGGAATAGCCGTTATGTCAATACATGGGAGAGGCAAGATTTTCAGGCGGAGTTTTGTACATTTTTTTGTCGACAATCTGCCCCGACTCGCGTTTCATTCTTGACTTCTTGCCAACATTCGTGTATAATAAAATTGGTTGTTTATGACCACACGAGCCCTGATCTATGATATCGCATCGGAATAAAGTACGATGAAATATCTAAAGCCTACCGTAACAGCGGAAGGTGGGATTTTTCCATTCCCTCTCCGGAAA
>JAZRNC010000201.1:0-13639 GCA_045647965.1 Eubacteriales bacterium
CCACCACATGACCTCCGGATTATGAGCCGGCCTGAAAAAAACTGGAAATAAATCCATTGCCTTGCCAAAGCAGGTATTGGCAAGCAAAAACCGACCAAAAAGCCGACATACTACAGTCGTGACGACGAAAACAAGATTGCAGAAGCCTGAATCGGGCGAATCGGCGCAAGCTTGTTTGGTCGGTTTCAGCTGGTGGGTGTGAGAATATAGAATCAGAGTGGTTTTACATGCAATAGCCGCTCTTATAATTTTATTTGGAGACCTTTTACGCAGATTTTACTGCTATTGCCGCCCGCAAAACCGACTGGGGTTTTGTGGGAAAAATCATGCGGTGTACGTGTTGGCCGATTCTTGGTCGGCTTGTGCCGGATTCTGCGATAGCACGTGCTATTGACGTTACCGGGACGAAAGGCTTTCGCAGATTATTACGCAATGGTAGATTTTTTGGTTTATTACAAATACAACTATCTCTGCCTTGAAGTCGGCGGTGCCATGGAATATAAGCGCCATCCTGAAATCAATATGGCATGGCAGGCGTATGCCATCGAAACAAGACGATAGTCCGGGCGTGCCTTGGAGATTCAGGAAGGCTATGAATGGCCCAAAAATGCGATACATACCGATAACGGTGACGGCGATATTTTAACGCAGGAAGAGGTGCGTTCTTTGGTCAAATATGCCCGTGACCGCGGACTGATTGTCTATCCCGAAACACCGCTTCTTTCTCATAGTGACTACATTTGCCTTGCCCCCGTTGCTGGAATAAAAAGCCCGAGGATATTATCCGCATTCGCGATTATTTGGCGGAGAAGGAAGCCGCAATGGAACTCAAAGGAAAGAAAATCGTATTCCTCGGGGATAGTATTACCGAGGGATGGGGAACAAGCGGACAGGATAAGCATTTTGTAACGCTCGTTGGAAAGATGGGCGAGTGTGAAGTTAAGAACTATGGCCTTTGGGGTACAAGATTTGCTCGTCAAATCACGCCTACTTCAGAAACGATGGACCGCGATTTTTGCGAACGTGTGGAGGAACTTGATGAAGATGCTGATGTGGTGGTTGTATTTGGCGGCACAAATGATTTCGGTCATGGCGATGCTCCCATCGGAACAATCGAAGACAGAAGTCTTTACACTTTCTATGGTGCGTGCTCGATTAACCAAAAGTTTCAAGGCTGCCGTTTCATTTTGGTTTACATTTGTTATAAATGTGCGCCTCTATAATCATAAACTCAAGATATTTGTACGAAAAAAGTCTTCGAGGCTATGACACCTCGGAGACTTTTTTGGACATCTGTATGACATGCGAAAGACCTCGCACGATAAATCGCACTATCACTTACACAAAATCCAAGGATCTGTTTTTTCGCTCACGGCTGGGCGAAATCCTGAACCACTTCCGGTAAGCCTTCGCGAAATAGTTTGGATCGGCATATCCGCAACGGGCGGCGATCTCGGCCACCGATAGGGAGGTATCGGTCAACAGCTTTTGCGCCTGCGTCATACGGATGCGGATGAGTGTCTGTCCGACCGATTCGCCGTAGCGTTCCCGATAGCGGTTCAAAAGAGCCGTTCGGCTGAAGGCAAAACGTGCGCAAAGCGCGGCTACGGTGATCGGCTCGGCGTAATGCGTTGCCAGATATTCTTGCACCTCGGCAAGGACATCCCCCGACGGAGCGTGTACCGCACCACTCAGCGTCATGTATTCGGCAAAAACCGCCAGCATTTCGGCAAAGGCCTCGATCTTGTCACGGCTGTAGCCGGGAAGTGCCGTGAGGGCCTCTTTCAGTTTTTCGGCATCACCGTAGCCCGCCGAGCGGCGGAGCGCTTCCTCGACGCCGCTTCCGGCCTCCGCCACCTGTCCCATCATCAGAAAACCGGCGGGGGCTCCGTAACGGTAGAGAGGATAGACTGCCTCATAAAGGCCGAAGGGACAGTGGTATACAGTCAGTGCTCCCGTCTCGGAAGCCAGCCGAAAGGCGTCGCGGTCGCTCTCCTCGCAACGGCGTCGGGCTGTGGCGTTCCGTTGAAGACAATGGCAGAAGGCGTGAGGACGCGCGGGGGAGGCGGCGATCTCGCGACCATTTCCGTCGTGAATTGAAATGCGAAAGCCGGTCACACGATAGAGACGGTTCAGCAGTTCCTGTACGTCGGGATTGTTCATACGACCTCCAATGGGTAAAATTATATTTCTGTACGATATTACCTTTTATTATACGATTTTTCCTTGAAAAGTCAAGAGGGGTACGGTATAATACAAGAAATAACATGGAATATCAGGAGGAAAGGGCTATGGCAAATGCAACCCTTGTGGTCATGACGGCAGGTATGGGAAGCCGCTTCGGCGGTGGAAGCCAATCTCGCCGGCCGTGCCGATACCGTTGCCGAGGAGATCGCCTTTGCCAAGGCCAGAAAGGCCGACGCCTCTCTGTTGGTAGAGGAGCTGAATGCAGGAAATCTGCCTCTCCGCGTCACCCACAATGATACCAAGCTGAACAACGTGCTCTTTGACGCCGATACCGAGAAGGCCGTCTGCGTCATCGATCTCGATACCGTCATGCCGGGATTGGTTCACTACGATTTCGGCGATAGCATCCGTTTCGGTGCCAGCACCGCCGCCGAGGACAAAAAGGATCTGTCCACGGTGGAGATGGATCTCTCCCTCTTTGAAGCCTATACCCGCGGCTTCCTTGCCGCCTGCGGCAAGACCCTGACCGAGAAGAAGATTGAATATCTGCCCTTCAGTGCCAAGCTCCTTACCTACGAGTGCGGCATCCGTTTCCTGACCGATTCTCTGTACGGCGACACCTACTTCAAGATCCACTATCCCGACCAAAACCTCGATCGCTGCCGTACCCAGTTCAAGCTGGTGGCCGACATGGAGGAAAAGATGGAGGCCATGCAGGACATTGTCAAACGGCTTTGTCAGGTACAGTAAGTTTTAATATCTGAATTTACATATTTCCAAAGGAGTCCATTATGAACGAACATCATCTCCACACCAGTCTTGTCTCTTCCCTTGAAAAGGGTCTCGTAACCGAACCGGTAGAGGCCTATCCCGCCTTAGAGCAGATCTCGGTGCTGAAGGGAGAACGCCTGAATTTTCAGTTGTTCCTTCGCTCCGACCACACCGACGGACATGCCAATCGTCTTCTTACCGTAGAGGCTGAGGGCATCGATGCCACCGCCCGCGAGGTGAAGCAGGTTTACGCCGACCTTCCTTGTTTTCATATGGACAACTCCCGCGAGGAAGGGTTGTTTCTCGAAAGCGAAAGCGGCCTCTATCCCGACGTGCTGGAGCCCCTTGACAACGGCAACCGTCTCCGCACCAAGGAGGAGACCCTGACCGCCGTCTGGTTCGAGGCTACCCTCACCGAGGCAGGAGTCTACCCCGTGACCGTGATCGTGCGGGAGAACGGCGAGGTGATAGCCTCTCTCCCTCTTACCGTTACGGTGGTAGATGCCGAACTGCCCGAGCAGTCGCTGATCTTCACCCAGTGGTTCCACTGCGATTGCCTTGCCTCCTACTATAACGTCCCCGTTTTCTCGGAGGAGCATTGGCGGATCATGGAGAACTACATGGCCTACGCCGCCCGTCACGGGGTGAGCTGTATTCTGACACCCATCCTGACGCCGCCTCTCGACACTGAGGTGGGCACCGAGCGCCCCACCGTTCAGCTTGTGGGCGTGACGAAAAACGGCGGCGAGTATCGCTTCGATTTCTCCCTCCTGAAACGCTATCTCGATATGGCAAAGGCCTGCGGCATCCGCTATTTTGAGATCTCCCACCTCTTTACCCAATGGGGTGCCGCCTACGCCCCCAAGGTAGTAGCGATGGTGGACGGCATCGAGCGCCGCCTCTTCGGATGGCACACATCCGGCACCGAGGGGGAATATCCTCGTTTCCTCTCCAGGCTCCTGCCCGAGCTGGTGGCCTTTCTCCGCGCCGAGAGCGTCCTCGATCGTTGCCGTTTCCACGTGTCGGATGAGCCCAACGCGGAGCAGCTGGAGGGCTATTGCCGCGCCAAGGCCATCATCGAGCCCTATCTCAAGGACTGTATCATCATTGATGCCCTGTCCTCCATCGATTTTTACCGCCGCGGCGCCGTCACCACGCCGGTTCCCGCCACCAACCACATCGAGGCGTTTCTGCAAGAGGATATTGCGGAGCGCTGGACCTATTACTGCTGTGGTCAATGGAACAAGGTGAGCAATCGCTTCATCGCCTATCCTGCCTTCCGTACCCGTATTTTGGGCGTTCAGCTCTATAAGTTCAATATTACCGGATTCCTCCATTGGGGCTACAACTTCTATTACGCCATGGGCTCCCGTCGCCTCATCAATCCTTATCTGAATCAGTCGGGTGACGGACAGGTGGAGAGCGGCGACGCCTTCTCGGTCTATCCCGGCCCCATGGGCCGGCCCCTTGCCTCCCCACGTCTTGCCGTCTTCCACGAGGCTATTCAGGACATCGAGGCCTTGAAGCTCTGCGAGTCCCTTGTGGGACGGGAGAAGGTCGTTGCCCTCATCGACGAGCTGGCGGGAAGCCCCGTCACCTTCTCGGACTATCCCAAGTCGGCGGAGTATCTGTTGGCACTGCGGAAACGGGTTAACGCCATGATCCGCGAGGCATTATGAACCCCAGAACTCGGGTCTACACCGTTTCACGAATATCGGCTTGTCTCGAATGATATTTCCATCGAAAATATGTTTGTAAAAATGAAGTTTTGTTTTTGACGGATTTGTTGTTTGGTGCGTGTCTCTTTGTTTACTGCGATGCAATGGTTGAAACTTGTGAGCTGTTCCCCAAAAAAAGCAATAGGAATTACGACCACATGTTTGACCACAAACAGACTCGGAACACAGGGAAACAAGGGTGCACGAGAGTACGAAAAGCCGGTTTTTCCGTAGCCCAAAGGCCTAAAAAAAGACAAAATGGTCAGAAAAAAGTTAATTTCGCAGTTGGGGTAACAGAGGCCTGGACTATACTTCACCATAAAAACTAAAAAGCACTAAAAAGAACAGAAAACACGAGATTTAATAAAATTTCTGAAGTTTTTTCACAAGTTGTCTGCAAACAAATCCTTTCAAACAATTTGAATTTCCCCTTTTTGAGGAATAAATATGGCAAAAAATGCACTGGAATTTATGGCCTCTATTCTTCCTGTAGTGGAATGCTATTAAATTGGGCATAGTCACCTCAAAATCGATATTAGAAAAATGAGCACAGAATTTAGGAAACATTCTGTGCTCCTTTTTGTTTCGGTTCTATGTCACATAATCCTCTTTGCACGTATGGCATTGATAATGCTCATCATAGTCGAGTTCGATCTTACAGCCTGTGTATTTCTCTGTTATTGAGCCAATAAACTGTTCCATGCATTTATCGTAATAAATCAGATAAGTGTCATCCGTTTTGCGATATACGACACGACCTCTGGGATAATAATCAAAATCGACGTTATACTTGGATTTATAATACTTATGCCAGATTCTATCGTGGCTGTGCGGATAGTTCAGAAATACTCCATAGGATTCAGCAGCATTAAGCGGACAGCTGTGGATCATAAACCTATCTTCGACAAAGAAGAATAGGCAGACCTGTTTTTCCAAAGAATGATTATCTACAGTCATTATATCATGTACCTTTCGAGATACCAATCAAGGTGTTGAGGACATATTTGTATACCACATTTGCGGAACAATATCAATGATTACTGAATAATATATTTGCATTTATTGGAACAATGCAAATGCCCTCACTACCAATTACGGCAGTGAGGGCGATTTTTATCACGCCATCATGATATCTTCTATCTTAGATGCGGCTTCGATGTCCATCTCGGGAAGAACGTGAGTGTATGTATTGAGCGTTATACTTACGTCCGAGTGGCCGAGTCTTTGCTGAACTACTTTAGGACTTACACCAGCTTGAATCAGTGCCGTAGCATTGCTGTGCCGGAGACCGTGAAGGGGAAGGTCGGGAAGATTGTGTGCCACGAGAAAGCGCTTCCATTTTCTTGACATTGCATCAGGTGTATACGGCTCGCCGTTCTCTTGGTTGATTACGAAGGGAGAAGTGCTTGCCGGTTTATTTCCTAAGCGTATGTCAGCAAAATGCTTTGCTCTTGCTTTACGTAGTTCATACATTACCTGGCTGCCGAGATGAATTTCGCGTAGACCTGATTCACTCTTGGGAGGCTTGATTATGTAGCCGTTCTCACCTCTTACGAGGTTGTTTCTTATGCTGATTGTGTTCTTCTCGAAGTCAACGTCAGTCCAGCTGAGGGCAAGTAATTCTCCGCGTTTGAGGCCTGCTGTAACGAAGAGAAGGATGGGGAGATACATATCCGTGTCTTTTGCAGTAGCTAACAGTGTGTTGATCATCTGAGGGGAATACACCTTAGCTTTGTATGAGAAGCGACCGAAGACAGAAACAGGTACTCGAGACATAACATTTGGCAACCGTATGAAGGAGGCTATGATCGAAGAATATCAGAGATATCTCGATGACAAGGAGGAGTACGGCGTGCTATTCAAGGATGATGGGTATGTTATCCGTCAGTGGAACGGCGAGCCGTATCATCCTCAGTCTTGAAAGTACAAGTGGCAACGTTTTACCGATGCCGCTGGCTTACAGCACATCCGTTTCCATGATCTGCGTCACAGCCATTGCACAGCACTTCTTGAGAGCGGTGTGCCGATGAAGACAGTGCAGTATCGTATGGGTCATGCTTCTATCCAAACAACGATGGATATATACGCCCACTGTACTGTCAAGATGCAACATGACGCCGGCGACCGAATGGACGAGATCCTTTTTGGTACGTGAGATAAGAAAAAGAACTCATCGATAGATGCAATGTCATTAAGTTAACAAATCTCCATTAAGTTAACGAATACACAGTTTGACGTCCAATACCGTACATGAAACAAGCAAAAAATCCTGTGTCTTTTTCAGTAAATTGACACAGGATTTTCCAGTTAACGCGTATGAATAGGTCTATGGATCAATGATCCCAAAATGATGCAGTCCTAAAAGATTGTTCAGATTTGTCTGCAGACTATGCGTATGTATGATTTCGGCATTCTGCAAAAGCGACGTCGCTACTTGAAGCTGCCCAGCATGGAACGCTTCGGTGCGTGAAGAACCGCAGTTTTTGGCAAGCAGATACGCATACAGTAGAGAATACTTTGTATACCCCACATCATAATCTTCCGCCGGGAGCATACAATCGATATCCACATTGCTGATCAACGTTGTCGATGCAATTGAGCCGACACAGCGTCCGCGAAGGGCTGTAGTGATGATATTCGATGTCATATCCTTCGCCGGTTCACATCCGAACGTGTTCAAAACGTACGGTTTACCGGATAAAACATGATTGATCGATTTTGCCTCCAGAATCGCTTCGCAGTGATATTCATTCTTAGTTTTTTCATCGAATATGGTTTGTGTAAGCACGTTTTTTCCAGCGTGACTGTCATGGAAAATTTCGCAGAAATGATCATTCAACAAGTATGCCCAGTTTGTCGCTTCACAGCTTCCGTCAAGTTCCAGAGAAGATGCATAAACCCCTTTTGTTGTACCGAACATTTTCAGATTACTGAGGATTCCCCATTCATCTCTGGCACGCATAAGAAAGTATCCGGCATCATCCATGGCAACGGGGTACCATCCCAACGGAAAAATCGGTGACGCGACACTGATGCTGAGAAGCTCCTCGTCTGCTATGTCAGACAGATATTCGCGGTATTTTTCAATATAATCCGGATATTGTCCTTGTGACAGCGGAAGGCGCACCACAGACCAATCGGGGATGATATCAATATCATTCAGCTTTCTGGATAACTGATAAGCGCTGGTTTCTGTAAGCTCATTCGGATCATTATTGAGATTTGTGTAGAAATAATCCGAGACAAAATCGTCATGTCGTGACATTTTTGACACTCCCGATGAATCAAATTCTTCGATTTCATACCGGAGTACAAACGCGGGAACGGCTGCCGGATTGCCGAAAATCTGTATACCGGATGGAGATTGCGAACGCAGGTTTCGCTCTGATATGAGAAGTCGGTATACCTCTTCTGCGCTGTCCATTCCGGTGACATCCATCATGACAATCTCATAATCCGGATATAGCGTTTGCAGTTCGCATATCACAGAGTAATCGCTTTCCGAGATTTTGTCGCTGTTGTATACAAAGAAATAATACGGTTTCTGAATTTCTTCTATTTCGCAGGATATGATGCAGCAAAGGATAGCGGCAGCAAGCAGCAAGCATACGATTCGTTTCATTTCAGATTCTTCGATATATTCTTAATCCACGGTATCAGCTTCATAAAAGCAGTGCCGTTGAAATCAGAGAAAACGGGATTCAGATAGTGTAGTTCCGTTTCATTGCCGTTGTTGTCCAGCAAGCCTATCAGCATCTCCGACTGTGTCTTCGATACAATCGGAGATTCCTCATAACAGAACAGAATCACGGGCGCTTTGATGTTTTTATAGAAGTTCTTCGGTGAGCGTTTAGCAAGCTCTTCCGGCAGTTCCTCCTCGCTGCAGCCAATAACGGAGATGAATAGTTTTTTGGTCTGTTCTCCCCGCTCCTCTGTGAAGGCTTCATAGTCACAGATCGCGTCCACCACCGCACATCCGGCAATCACATCAGGATATTCGGCTGCCAGCTTGAGCGCGAAAGTGGAACCGGTAACAGATCCCGCGGTGAAGATGTCTCCATTTGTCAGAAATCCACAGCTTTGGCATAAATCAATCAGCTTCTCTGCATCTGCAAAATCTTCTCCACAGAAATCCTTGGTTCCCTCATTTTCCTTGGAACCGCGTGAAAACATCCTGATGACGATGACATCCTTCTTGGCAAAATTATCGATAAGATAATGGACATCGTGGCCTACATCGGGGAAATACAGTACCGCCGGATATGTCTTTTCCGTATAGTCATTCGGCAGCGCAATTTCAGCATATCGCTTCAAACCATCGATTTCAAAATCCACTTTATATGCAGATTCAGCAGATGTGCAAAATTCATCCAGCTTTGTGACGGACAGGACGCCGTCAATCTCTGTCATATCCTCAATCAAGCGGATTTTTTCTTCCTCCGCAAGTATGGTGGTTTCAACAGAATTTTCGGTCATTTTTGTTTCGTGATCTGATAAGGGCTGTTCGCCGCCGCAGGCAGTCAGCACCATCGCCGACAGCAGCAGAGTCGCAAAAAGTCGTTTCATTGCTTTTTCCTCCTAAATACATAATAACATAATACTTTACCCATATATGAATAATCTGCACTTTTGTGTTCCAGTATCAGATAATCCGCATCTTGTTCGGTGCGAAGATGATAATGCTCCGCGTGTTCCTGCTGCTCATCCAGCAGAATTCCCGCAGTATATTTGAACCCCTTGTCATATCTGCTTCCGTTTGTGTTATATGTTTTATAACAGATACCCCGCTCGAAAAATTTAATTCCGGCAATCCAAAAGGGCGGTTTGCGCCATGTTTTTGAATCATTGCTGAATTCA
This sequence comes from Eubacteriales bacterium, assembly GCA_045647965.1. Lineage (GTDB taxonomy): Bacteria > Bacillota > Clostridia > Oscillospirales > CAG-272 > UMGS1696. Next base: position 9,534 of record JAZRNC010000201.1, read on the forward strand.
GACAGGTTGTTTATCACATCTACCGTCTCCCATTCACCGATCACACATTCATCGATGGTATACGGCAGATTCACTGGATCGCGATATGAATGTGTTTCACGTTCAGAATACTCACGACGATCCACCTGACGATAAATCCGAACAGTATCATTTGACATTGCATTGATAAAGCTGCCGGTTATCCAGTCTATTTTCATGTAAGTTTCGCCTTGAAAACGGAAGATACGGTAATGGTTCGGAACAAGCACATTGAATTCCTGAAGCATGCAGTAAATGATTCCCTTTGTCCAGAAATACATCCATACATGCCCTCCGCCCGGCAGAAAGAACAGTTCTCTCTGCACAACATTCAATTGTGTCAGTTGCTCTGTCCCGAAAAATTCATCGGATGGATTCAGATTGCCGCAATATTCCCATTTTCCTATCGCCTTCGGATCATTCTCAAATGAAACATTCAGAATTTGACTGCTCAGCGGCAGGTATCCTGCTTTGGGATTTTCGCACAGCTGATCGATTTTCTTAACTTGCTCCCGTTTTTTTCCGATGCTGTCCAGTATCATAAGTTTTTTGCTCTGATACATGCGGCATTGTTCTGTTTCGGAAACGCTGAGAAACTCCCGAATCTCGTCCAGAGAAAAGTCCAGTTGTTTCAGCTGTTCAATTCGCTGAAATATTTTTACTTTTTCAGGATTGTAATACCGATATCCCGTACTTTCCTCAATGTAATCCGCGCGCAGAATTCCAATTTTATCGTAGTACCGCAGTGTCTGGACACTAACATTGCAGACTTTGGATAATTCACCGATTTTTAGCATATACTCCACCTGTGCAGATTATTTCTGTATAATAATTATAACACTATAGTCAGGTATAGAGTCAAGAGCTGATGGTTGCTTTCATGAATATTTACAAATTGATCATATTTACGAATTGCTTGTTTCAATGTAGAGTCATGTTCAGAGCAGAGATCGTTTTCTTAACTTAACGCCGCTAAACGAAAGACTAAATCGCATTATTCCAGAAAAACCACAAAAAAGTACTAATTCTCCGTTTTCGTAATTTGGTCTGCCATTTTTTCGCCGAAATCGTATCTCCAAACCGTGTTTTTCCGCATTTTCAAAAAAACCACAGCAAAAGGGTGCACATCCGCTGTCATCTCCTCGCAGACAACGAATGTGCACCCCTGTTTTTTATGCCGGTACGCGGTATACAAATACCTTGAATGATTTCGGCTGAATCTTCCGCTTATCGCTCCGATCCGGTCGCACCGGCTCGACGAACTTGGCAATTTCGTGCATGAGCAAATCCCCGTCCGCATTCGGATCGCGCAGGAATCGCTTGCACATTTCGTTGAATTTTTCTAAAATTTTCTCAAAATGTCGCCATTCAAACTACTGACGCCGCTGGACGAATGCTGATGCGGACACATCAAGTCCCGCTTACAACAACCTCACAGCGTTACAGACACCAGTATCGATAGGCGCAAATTACAAGGGGGCTTATCGAAATAATCCCACTGGTGCATACAGTGCAATGAGGAAACAAAGTAGTCGGTCTTGAACCCAACTGCAGACAGTGGCGTGATGTCTTGTGTAGTGTGTTTTCCTCCTTGCAAAAAACAACCTGTGGTTGAGCAGGGGGGCTGAGTGGGGTATACTAAGATATAGTTGAGTTTCAAATTTTGATGTGATATAATACAATTGTAACAAATTAGTAAAAATACACATTTTTGATAAAGGAAAGGGATTAGTTATGAGTAAAGAAGTCAATATTGCAAGAAACATTTCAAATTTACGTAAACAGAATAATGTTACGCAGGAACAGCTGGCCAATGCCATTAAGGTCTCCCCGCAGGCTGTTTCAAAGTGGGAAAAATCATTATGCATGCCGGACACTTCGATAATTCCGAGGATTGCCGATTTTTTCAACGTCAGCATTGACTATTTATTTTACGGAACTCAGGAAACAAATGATGAGATTTATGAGGAGATCAAGAACCGAGTTGCTTCAAAAGACATAGAAACAAAAGAACAATATACAGAAGCCCTGAAGCTTTCCTTAGCGGTACATCACGGTATTCTGCGGGGGTGTGAAATAAGCGACAAGACGGTACAAGAAATTCCCATCGAAGACCAACCCATTCACTTGTTGGATTTACACGGTTTATCCGTATCTTCTCCCCAGGGATTCAGCGCCATTGTTACGAAAGATTTTATAAATTCGATCAACGGTAAGACAATGAAACGTGCCAAGAAAATCTTCGAAGCACTTGCCAACGTGGATTGTCTGCGTGTCACCACAGAGATCATCAATTTCCCGGGCATTAGCATCGATCAACTGAAAGACAAAACGGGATTTGATGAGGAACGACTGATAAACGCGATCAAAGTGGGCATAAAAGCACAATTTATTGAAGTACGCAAGTCATTCGACACTGCAGTGAGAACGCGATATTGCATTCAGAGGCACCATTACAACTGTCTCTGTCTGATACTTTCGTCAGTGAAAATGATTGAGATTTCCCTTGATGGATGCAGTCGGTTAATGAGATACAGTAATTTCTCCATATCCTTTGATGAAGAGCAAAAATCTCCGTTGTCGGTTGAATCTTCTTCTGTGGAAGAGAAATAACGGTAATTTTGTAAAAACGGCGCACTTTTACTCTGCCTCAGTAAATATTATCATTATAATAAAAAGGAGAAATAATATGAAAAAACTAATCGCACTTTTACTCGCCGTACTTCTACTCTGCAGCACATTGATAGGATGTAAGAAGGAGGATATCCTCGGGGGGGAATCTACGGAAAATGGAAAGGAACCCAATGCCTCAACTCAATCCGAAACATTACCACCCAAAGAAGACGTTATAGAGCATTACGAGCAAGAAGACGTTATAGAGCATTACGAGCAAGATGACTCACAACAGGGCTTCACAATCAAAGGAAAAAGATATTACTATAAAGGCAATGATGTGATGTCACAGATGACCGTTAACGTGTACCCGGCAGGAGAAATGTTACTCTTAAACGTAACAAATGAAACAGATACCAATTACACAGCGACACTGAAAGTAACTTATCTGAACGAAAGCGGAGAGATTATCAAAACAGAGACGCAGACATTCAAACAATTTGCCGCGGGTTATCAGACGTATTTCCTTTTCAGACCACAGAATTCATATACTTCCTACACATGTGAACTTTCACTTGCTGAATACACCGGCGAAACGTGGGTAGATAAGCTTTCCTTTAAAATGGAGAAACCGCGTGAAGATGATTTGTGGATTAGCACATTGGTTTCACAAGGTGACCACAAAAAGTATCCTTCCATAAGGGTTGATTATATATGGAATGAACTTCCTCATCCGGAATTAAGAATTTCACGAATTGTTATAATCTTTGATAATACAGGAGAAATATACTTGATCCGGAAGGTGGGAGATAAACTATTGCCAGCACTTACAACTCCAGATAATAATAGAGGTCGTTTTTCTCTCCCAATATATCAAACAACAGAAGAAACACTTGTGTGGCCGGAAGAGCTGACAGGAGAAGTAGATGGTATCGTTATTTATGATATTTTAGATTAAAGGAGTCCAAAAATGTTTTTCAAAATATACAAAACCACGTTTAAAAACATCTATCGATCACCGATATTTTGGATGCTGCTTGCTTTGTTTGCCTTTGAAGCGTGGCAAGTTGTAGTCGAACCAAGGCATGGTGCCTATAACTTTGAATTAAGCAAAATGATTATGGATACAGACCCAAGTTATGTTTTAGGATATAGTACATATATACAGACGGTATCAAATACGATGAACAGCAACGTGCTCTATTACGTAATGCCTTTATTTACATCAATTACCACGGTGTTTGTTGTGAACCGCGACCACGGCGACAATTTCTTCGAGATCGAAAAAGCCGCCGGTGTGAAGCCCATACAATATGTTTTTGCACGGCTTTTGGCAATTTTTACTCTTAACCTCATTGTGGTAACAATTATTTCCTACTTTTATCTCCACCTGTACGTATTCACACGTGGGGGTGTAGATCAGATGGGGCTTTGGGATTACATACCCGACTCCACGGTACGGATGCTGCGTATGA
>JAZRNC010000202.1:0-6864 GCA_045647965.1 Eubacteriales bacterium
GAGCGTGTTCCGTCCGGGTTCATGACAGCATCATCGGGATGATTTTGGCAGTACCGTTCATCCATGACACCAGAGTAGTGGAGATACAGCGCAACGTCTTCTTCACGTGTTACTTTGCGCCAGAGCTCAAGTGTGTCGAAAGCTATTTCGGGCATGGGATTCTCGAGCGCTGTCGGGTAAGATGCCCATCCCGGATGACCTTTGCAGTCGATCTGGATGAAATCGGGATGGAGAAGAGTGCATATTTCACGGATGTCCTCTTCTTTCAGCGTCGCCCCCACAACACGACCCGGCGCAGGGCACGCGTGAAAATCGAAATGCAAGCCGAACGCACTGTCTGATCGTCTTTTCATTAGTAATACCTCCTAATGTGTAATCAATCATTATATATTAAATAATTTTTCTGTGCTTATTAACGTCTCTTTCCATAGTTGTATTTCAAGTTTGTTTCAATAGAAGTTGATCGAGCGAACTTTTTCCCGATCCGTTCCCGCCGTAAAACATGGTAATATCGTCAAATTCGACCGACGCCAGATGCTTATCCGGGAAAATCTTAAACGGATAAAACGTGTGGAAACAGGTGCGCTGTTCATTTTGTGTTTCAGCGTGGTTCGTCAATTTCAATTATAACTCACCACGAAAATTATGTAAAGAGATTTTTACACAATTTTGGCGCACCCGCGTAGATCAGGCCAAACGATATACCCGCTTGTCGAGTGATTTTACTCGAATTCGTCCTTGTGATCCATAAAAAAATCGAAATATTTACGGACGTTCGGCAGATCCGTCCAGTGACAAGTAGACGCCGGATAGTCATCCAGATTGTAGATTTTTGCTCGTCGCATCGACAGAAAAACGGGAGAGTGGGTGGCAATAATGAATTGACTGCGCGTCGAGCGAGCGGTTGCGGCAATATAGTCGGCAAGCTGAATTTGGAATTCGATCGAAAGGCTGTTTTCCGGCTCGTCGAGAAAATATATCGCATCCTCATCAATACGCTCAAAGAAATACCGCATCGACGTTTCCCCGTTGGAGTGCAGATCAATATCACGTGCTACTCTTTTTCGTATATAACCCGATTGCGTCCGCTTGGGAGATAGGATCTCCATCGTCTCCGACCATCGTTCGTAGTCGTCGAGTCCTTTCAGCCGCATTATCCCGGGGTTGTGGATGACATCGTGATGTGCCGTAACGTATTTCGCAAAGAGCTCCTCGCGCTGTCCGTCGATATTTTCGTTGATCGACCGAGCATTCAAAACGTAATCGAAGACATCGTCACTTGTCAAAACCAAACTTTGCGGCGGCGTGCGTGCATATTCCGCCGAACACATATCGACGTATTTATCAAAAAGCGGTGCATCGTTGAATTCAGAATACCGAGTCGCGTGCAATTTACGGGCGATCACGTTAATCAGCGTACTTTTCCCCGATCCGTTCCCGCCGTAAAACATGGTAATATCGTCAAATTCGACTGACGCCAGATGCTTATCCGGGAAAATCTTAAACGGATAAAACGTGTGGAAACAGGTGCGCTGTTCTTCTTTTATGACTACGGTTTCCTCTCTCTCGGTTGGCAGAATAAACCTTTTTACATAAACCATCGTGTGTCTCCCTCGAATTCTATGCGGTGCAAATGTGTTTTGGACTTGAACGCACCACTTGTGTTTCAGCGTGATTCGTCAATATCAATTATAACACACCACGAAAATTGTGTAAAGAGATTTTTTACAGCATTTTGGCGCACCCGCGTAGATCAGGCAAAACGGTATACCCGCTTGTTTTCATGTGCGTCGCTTTTACGTAGACTAATTCACAGTTTTATGCTATAATATATCCGACACAACTTCGCATAGAAAGTCGGGATTTTTGAAGCGCTTTCTGATAAAATATAGTCAGACAGGAGGGATAAAGAATGGATTGGATAACAGGAATGCAAAAGGCAATTGATTACATTGAGGCAAATTTGACCGAAGAAATTGATTACGAAAAGGTTGCAGCCGAAGGTTTTTCTTCAAGCTATCATTTTCAAAGAGTGTTCAGTATTCTTAGCGGTTACACGCTTGGTGAATATATTAGGCTGCGCCGTCTATCATTAGCAGGTGCGGAACTTGCAAACGGTAAGGATAAAGTAATTGATATTGCTCTGAAGTACGATTACGATAGCCCCGATAGTTTTGCTAAAGCATTTCAAAAATTCCATGGTATTACTCCGTCGCAGGCGCGCGCAGACGGTAGTATGCTCAAATCCTTTTCTCGCTTGTCAATCAAAATTTCATTGGAAGGCGGTAGCACTATGAATTACAGAATTGAAGAAAAATCTCCTATGATCTTGACGGGCTTCAAAACGCACTTTACAGGAACCCCATACGGAAAAGACCGTGAAAAGCAAGAGGAAGAACTATTCATTTCCACCAGAGGCAAGCAATGGTTTTTGAGAGGTGCTTCAGGTGACGGTGATGCTCATTGCGTAATCACCAATATAGATGATAATGGATATGACTATTATTACTGTCACCAACTTGATAGTTATGAACGTCAAAATCTATATAACCATGATGTAACAGGTGTTGATTTTGTGGAAGCATTGGGGCTTGAAACTATTGAGATTCCCAAAACCACATATGTGATTTTCGAAACAAGTGACATAAAAAGTCCTATTTGCGACTATTTTGATCTTCTCAACTTGAGAATTAAGATTTTAACCGAATGGATGCCCGAAATGGGATTTCAATTGGCGAAAGGTCCTGAATTAGCTGTATACCATTGGAGACCTAAAAACGAACGAAATGTCCAAATATGGCTTCCCATCGAAAAGAAATAATCTTTCGCCCCGCCCCCAGCGGGGTTTTGCATTTATGTCGCCGATGCGTCCTTGTCAGAAAAAGCAGATAGAATTTTGGCATAACAAAAAAGAAATCCGCCCCCTTCGCCCATCGGCTTTAGATTCGGATTTAGCTAAAAAAAGCACTTGCGATAGGGTTGTACCCTAAAGGACAATTTTCAAAAATACGGCATATCTCGAAAGAGGTATGCCGTATTTTTGCATTTGTGTCCACAAATGCAGTGCTTGTCAGGAAAATTGACAAGTCATAGATGAACATAAAAAGCTCCCTTTTGTAAGAGGGAGCTTTTATGAAGCTGACTGAAACACTGCTTGGAGGAATCTTGCTTTTCAGACGTGAGCCTTATTTAAAATTTTCCAACAGATATTTTTCTGCTTTGGCACTCCACAGATCGTTGTTTGATTTCACTATGCGGGAAAGTTCTGCAAATCTTTCGTCCTTTTTACCAAGCTCCGAAAAATCGGCAAGTGCCACCAGTGGCATATCTATATGTGTATATATAAGCTTTTTTCCTCCCGGAATGTTTGGAAGGTTTACCGTTGCATCGATCGCGGCGTTAATTCCGCCAACGTGCGTTATCATAGTTGATGGATCGATACGTTTTTCACCGATGAGCTCTACGATATCTTTCATATCCTCGGGTGTGCTGCCGCTTGTACCGGCAACGTGATGCTGTTCATAATGCACGTTGTAGAAATTCATACAAGCAGAAAACGATTTGTCCATAGGACCTGCGAAGAAATTAAGGCAACCGTCAAAGGCAAGGATCGAATCAGCAAGCTCGACAAGTGCGGGAACCGGGGCATAGACAAAGACGTCATCAAAGCCCTTGCCATCGGTGAGATCACATAATTCGTTCTTGTCAGAGCTGTTTACGAATACAAGACGTATTCCGTTTTTCGCTTCTTTTTCGGAGTCGAAAATACTCTTTGCGCGTTCAAGGCGAGCATCGTTGAGATCGGTAACAACAACGAGGCTTGGCTTTACTTTACCATGGAGCGCACAATCGATAGCGACTAAGCCCATAGGACCGCATCCCGCCAGTATAGCAACATTACCACCTTCCTTTATATTCGTTGCAGGCACTCCGTTTTTGTCGAGGTGATAGTTTGCCTTGTATCCTCTGAGCACGCAAGATGCGGGCTCGATAAGAGATCCGTTGAAATACGCATCACTATTGAGCTTAATGAGAAATCCATGTGATATTGCATGCTCGGGAACGATGGAATATGTTGAAAGCCCTCCGATATGCGGAAAAGTATACCCTACCGTTTCATACCCGCCAAGATAGCTCAAAACCGGAGGCATGATTACTTTTTCACCAACAACGTAGTCATTTTTCCACTTCTCGCCGACTTCTACGATCTCCGCGCAAAACTCATGACCGATAATAACCGGATTTTCGAATACATTATTCGGAACACGCAGATGCGCCGCACCTTGCTTTATCGTCTTATAGGTTGACATACACACGCTGTCACAAACAACTTTGATCAGTATCTCATCCGCTGATATTTGGGGAAGTTCAAATTCCTCAAGCCTCACATCGTTTGAACCGTAAAGTCTTACTGCTTTTGTTTTCATAGTACACCTCTCAAGCACGGTTGAAGCTGCCGAAGGTACGTATCTTTTCACGGATAACTTCCTTCATTTTGATTCGAGCATCCTCAAATACAAACGCGGGCCAGGTGGACGGATTGGTAATGGAATTGAGCTTATCGCGAAGTGCCGTGTTCATAGCGCCTACCACGTCGGAATAAATATTGATTTTGGTAACACCGTGCTCAATCGCCATCTTCATTTGATCGTCCGGGGTTCCGCTTCCGCCGTGAAGAACGAGGGGACGGTCGCAGACGGAAACGATTTCATCGAGGCGATCGATACGAAGCGTAGGGGTGCTTCGGTAAACTCCGTGGCTTGTACCGATTGCCACCGCAAGCGCATCAACGTCGGTTATTTTAACAAATCTGACTACCTCGTCGGGAAGGGTAAGCGTGTCCTCTGCGTTTTCATTGAAAACGGTAGCCTTTTCATTTCCGACCAAAGCATTTCCGACGTGTCCAAGCTCTGCTTCCACGGTCACTCCGTTCGCGTGAGCGTATGCAACGACCTCTGCTGTTCTTCTTGCATTTTCATCAAAGGGAAGCTCCGAGCCATCGAACATAACCGAGCTGAATCCTGCGTGGATAGCCGCTTTTATGGAATCAAGGTCGGTTGCATGGTCCAGGTGAAAGCAAACGGGAACCGTGTAGTGATCGGATGCAGCCTTAACCATAGACGTTATAAGCGGAAGTCCTTTTCCTTCAAGATCAACACCGAGTCCCATGAGAAGCGCGGGAGATTTTTCCTCTTCACACACATCAAGGACCGCGCGCATCATTTCATAATTGCTCACGTCAAATGCGGGGAGCGCATAGCGATGCTTTTGTGCATCTGCAAGCATTTCTTTCATTGTTACAAGCATACATCTTCTCCTTTTTTATCTGTCTGTTGACAAGATTAATTGTTGATGATATAATTATAACATTCAAACATTTTAAAAGCAATAATTGTTCGAAATGTTTGAAAACAAAAGTTTTTTCAAACATTTCTTGGGGGTAATATGGAATTGAACAGCAGAAAAAAAGAAATTTTAAATATCCTATACGCGAAAGGCAGAGTAACGGTAGTTGAACTGTCTAAAATTCTTTACGTTTCAGAAATGACAATACGGCGAGATCTTTCGGAAATGGAGAGGGGAGGATATTTGAGGCGGTACAGAGGAGGAGCCGTATTGAAGATGGCAAACAGAGAGATGCCAATTACGGAACGGGTATATCTTGACGAAGATGAGAAAAAGGTACTGTGTCAACAATGTATACCCTATCTGGGAGATGGTATGTCCATTTACCTTGACAGCTCCTCTACATGCCTATATCTTATTCCTCACATTCAAAAGTACAAAAATATTCTCATCGTCACAAACTCCGTACAGGTTGTACTAAGTGCCTCCAACTATCACATTCCTTGCTTGCTCATTGGCGGAGAATACTACGAACAGGATATGTGTCTGGTCGGCTCCATTGCGGAGCAATATGCCAAAGAGCTGAATACAGACGTTGCCTTTTTTACTACGGCGGCATATTCAGATGACGGCGTTATTTCCGATTTTGATATTAGGCAGACTATGATCAGAAAAATCATTCTCAGGAATACAAAAAAGAGTATTTTTCTATTTGAAAGCTCAAAGATAGGGCAAAAAATGACATATACTCTTTGCCGAAAGGAAGACGTTACCGAAATTATCATTGCAGGTAAGAATTTGTCATAAAATTGTTATCCTTGTAGCTACAATGCTGTGCGAATAAAAAAAGGACAGAGAACAATGGGAAAACCCAAAAATTCTCTGTCCTATTCCTATTGGTAGATCACGCGTATGCTATCAAATCTGTAAAACTGTCCTTTAGGGTACAGCCCTATTGACAGTACAATTTTTCTGTGTTATAATGATCCCGAGGTGATATTTTATGGATTTGAACGGCTATAAACTCGTATTTGAAGACAATTTTGAGGGCAAAGAGCTCGATTTGAAAAAATGGCAGTACCGCGCCAGCGGCGCACGCCGTTGCGGTTTTAACGCACCTTCGCAGGTTTTTACGGACAACGGTCATCTCGTTTTGAAATATCAGTACCGCACCGATGGCGAATTCGGCGAAGGCTGGTACGCCGGCATGATCAGTGCCCGTGAGCGCTTTACTCGCGGCTATTTTGAGATCCGCTGTATCTGCAACGATCCGGCCGGCTCCAATTTCTGGAGCGGATTTTGGATGCAGTCACGCGGTTCCTACGACCCCGAGATCTCCAAGGGAGGTCCCGGCGGAGCGGAGATCGACATCATCGAAGCCTTTCGCGAACGCGAAAAAACCGGCACGGCCGGTGTGGAGTCCACCATCCATGTTACCGGCATGAAAAATCCGCCCGACACCGTTAGAGGTCACTCCACCCAATACCTCCAACCCATCCGTACGGAGATTCCCGACAA
>JAZRNC010000203.1:0-10316 GCA_045647965.1 Eubacteriales bacterium
TCTTGATCGGGTCTACCATAAGCATAGCGTCGGTACCTTCGAGGTAACCCTTGATCTGAACCCAACCGTATCTGTCGCCGACTGTTCTGCCTTCCTGACCGTCGATATCCTGGTAAGCGCCTTCTGTGAGCTGTCTCATCATATCCATTGTCCACTTGCCGTCAAGAACTGCCTGGTAAGGATATGCGATGCCCATTTCGTCAAGGAGAGTCTTGTTGAAGTAGGTAGCGTATGTAGACCACCAAGAATGGTAGGAGAACATACCTGCTGCACCGAATGTACGGCCGTTGATGGTTACTTCATCCATAACCATTTTCTGCCACCACGGGTCTTCGTCAAAATTGAGGTTGGGCATTTCGCGGAGGTTGTACCAGATACCCATACAAGCCTGGTCGTTGAATGCGGAAAGGTTAACGAGGTCACATTCGTCGGAACCGTTAGCAACCATATTCTTTACGAGGTTAGTGTCACTACCCCATTGGGTGAGGAGCTCGTACTGAATATCAACGTCGTATGTAGCTTCAAGGTCATCTACACGCTGAACAAGAGCACTTGTAAGGCTTGTACCGTCTTCTTCGTCAGCATAGGTAACCGCAATACCGATGTTCGCGTTTGCAGACCAAATAACGAAATCTGCACCATCGAAGTTACGATCTTCGAGACCGAAATGGTTAATTGTGGGTTCTTTCTCGTCGCAGGACTGAGAATCAGACTCACTACCGGACTGAGAATCGGACTGAGAATCAGACTGAGAATCAGACTCATTGGTCTTGGATTCGCTTTCAGAATCCTTGGGATCTTCTGTGCTCGTGCATGCAAACATAGAGAAGAGCATAACGAGAACAAGAAGAAGAGCTAAGAGTTTCTTCATACAGAAATACTCCCTTTCCGTAAAATAATATTATTATTTTACGGAAATTATCCGCTCAATATATTATACCATATTTTTTTATATTTTCAATAGTATTGTACCATTTTTTTATACAATATCAAAAAAACAGCAAAATGCACAATTAAAAAAAACGGATTTATTGTGTTTACGAAAATAGTTTAGAGACGAATAACCATGTATCCGCCTCTAAACCTTTAAAATATTCGTTTATAATCCAATATCCAATCAGCCAATGAACTTCTTCATTGTTTCGGTAGCATCCTCGGTCGCGATGGAAGAAGTGATTACACAATTAACATCACCGTTTGCGATGAGAGTGCTGAGTTTTTCGAGGAAAAGATCAAATTCGCCAACTTCGTTGCGGCAAATCTTGAGAGCAGAGTCAACAAAAATGTCGCTGACGTCGTGGTTGCTTGCAAGAATTCCTGCGATGAATCCGTAGAGGGACTGTCCGTCAGAAATCTGATACATATCGGTGTCAATCAGTCTGCACTGATACTTGATGTCATACTTAAGCTTGTCACCCTTTTCAATGCATACAACAGAACCATTTGTTTCGTTGAGCTTGGTGTTTACCATTTCGATGAGGGTCTTTGTCTTACCGGAACCTTTTTTTCCAATAATCAATTTAATCATAGCGTTCTCCTTTTTTTATTTATATAGGATTTTGTTTATTTCATTCTTTCTTCAAGGGCTGCCTTGTGATCTTCGTAACCGGGCTTGCCGAGCAGAGCGTACATATTCTTCTTGTATGCCTCTACTCCGGGCTGGTCGAACGGATTTACGCCGAGCATATAGCCGGAAACCGCGCAAGCGAGTTCGAAGAAGTATACGAGATAACCGAAGGACTTCGCACTGCGGTCTTCCACTTCAATAACGATATTCGCAACACCGCCGTCGTTGTGAGCAAACAGTGTACCCGTCATAGCCATACGGTTTACGTCGTGAAGTTCTTTGCCGGAGAGGAAGTTGAGTCCGTCGATATTGTTCGGGTCGTCGGGAATAACTACGGTGTCCACGGAAGTCTTGAAATCGATTACGGTTTCAAACATTGTACGCAGACCTTCCTGCACGTACTGTCCGAGGGAGTGGAGGTCGGTCGAGAAGATAACGGACGACGGGTACAGACCCTTGTTATCCTTACCTTCGCTCTCGCCGTAAAGCTGCTTCCACCATTCGCAGAACATCTGTGCAGACGGTTCATACGCCGCGAGAATTTCGATGCTCTTGCCCTTGTTATACATTATGTTACGGATTGCCGCGTAGCGAAGAACGTCGTTCTTTTCAATGCATCCGCAGGAATAAGCTTCTCTTGCATCAGCCGCGCCCTGCATCATTGCGTCAATGTCAATGCCTGCAACCGCGATCGGAAGAAGACCAACTGCTGTAAGTACGGAATAACGTCCGCCGATATCGTCCGGAACAACAAAGGTTTCGTAACCCTTTTCGGTGGAGAATTCTTTCAGCTTGCCGCGCGCACGGTCAGTCGTAACGAAAATTCTGTCGCGAGCACCCTCTTCGCCATACTTCTTTTCGAGAAGTTCGCGGAAAATACGGAAAGTAACCGCCGGTTCTGTGGTCGTACCGGATTTGGAGATAACGTTTACGCATACGTTTTTACCTTCGCAGATACGGTATACATCAGCAAGTGCCGACGCGCTGATGGTATTCCCCGCAAAGTAGATGTCGGGTGTATCCTTGGAAAGATTGTTGTAAAGCGGGGACTTAACGAATTCAATCGCAGCACGAGCACCGAGGTAAGAACCACCGATACCGATTACGACGAACACATCACACATATCTTTAATACGAGCAGCCGCTGCTTTGATTCTCGCGAATTCTTCCTTATCGTAATTTACGGGAAGATCCACCCAACCGAGAAAATCAGCACCCGCGCCGCTGCGTTCTTTCACAACGGAAAAAGCAGATTTTGTAAGATGAGAAATTTTTGTAATTTCATCCGGAGATACAAAACCGTTCAAGTATTTTTCATTCAGCTTAACTGACATATCCTTTGCCTCCTATTGTACCGATCGTATTCCACTTGAACCATCGGTCACATGCAGTTTGAATTTCTTGTAGCACTTTGATTAAGCTACACCATTATCATACTACATTTTTTGCTATTTTTCAATAGGAATTTGAAACTTCTTTGATCATTTTATGCAATAAATTCCGAACATTTTCAAAAACAGCTGACCAAAGGCGATTCTGTCCACAGATTCGGAGGCACAAATATCGTCTTCGTGGATCACTTCCCCGCGGAGGAGATATCGGACGGTACCGATTTTGTCTCCGATCCGAATCGGTGCATCCACCGTTTCCTCAAGCAAAAACTCACAGCTGATGTTGTTCTTTTGTCCTTTTTCCATCAGCGTGGAAAAAGAAGGATACTCCGCGGCGCACTCATTTTTCGTACCACCAAGTACGCGGACTGTGCCCACCTCTCCCCCATCATTCTTATAGAGTGAGTATGTGGCAAATCCGTAATCGAGAAGTTGTCTTGCCGCATCGTTTCGTATATCCCTGGAATCGGCACCCATCACAACAGCAATCAGATGCATACCGTCCCGCTTGGCTGTCGCACTCATACAGAATCCGGCTTTGGAGGTAGAGCCTGTTTTCAATCCCGTAGCGCCCTGATAAAAGCGGATAAGTCGGTTCGTATTCGTCAATCCGAATGCTCCGTTCCGAATCGTGTCCATCCAGGTCGTACTGTATTTCAGAATCGTTTCGTGGCGCAGAAGCTCCCTTGACATAAGAGCAATATCATACGCGCTCGTCACGTGTTTTACGGTGTCGTCATCAAGACCCGTGACGTTTTCAAAATGCGTGTTCGCCATAGAAAGCTCTGCCGCACGTTTGTTCATTCGTCCGACGAACGCCTCCTCGCTGCCCGCCACTTTTTCAGCAAGGGCAACCGCCGCATCGTTTGCGGAAGCAATAATCACACATTTGAGAAGTTCTTCCACAATCATCGTCTCTCCGGGCTCCAGATACACCTGAGAACCGCCCATAGAAGCGGCGTATTCACTGACACGTATCGGCTCATCAAGCGTGATATTTCCCGCCTCAACCTCTTCCATAACCAGAAGTAGTGTCATAATTTTCGTAACCGATGCAGGTGGCAGTGCTGCATCCGCATTTTTCGAGTAAATTACCCGCCCTGTTTCTGCTTCCATAAGCACCGCCGATTCCGTTTTTACAGAAAAGGGGGCGTTATCCTCCATTCCCGACACGGAAGTCGCGCACAAGAGGATAACCGAAACAAGAACCGCTAAAAATCTTTTTTTCATAAAACGCTCCGCATATACTTTATAATAATTTATTTAAAATATATGCATCCCTGAAGCGTTTATGCAGCATCAGAAGCTCTCTTTCGGGAAAAACTCACAGATATGGCTGTCAGATGTCAAATCGCGGACGGTTTCCTTCTGCGTTCGCTGCGAATTGCTGACCACAAACACGGATGACGAGGGTTCAATCTCCGCATCCACGAGGGAATAGATCTCTCCGCGGAACCGTACCGTTTCAGACGAAAGTTTGTTTGTCTTTCCGTTATACGGATTCCACTGTTCGGGAGAAAGTCTTCCTCTGAACAGGATTTTGCCGCTGTATTTTTCTCCGGTCGTGTTCGTGATATAGTAAATATCGCATCCGGCTTTCTTTTTGTGCAGACAGTTTACCGATCCGCCGCGTTTCAGCCGATTGTCAATTCCCACCTTCAAGAATGCTGGCAAATGATAGTTCACAATACCCGGGAATTCACGGCGAGGCATTTTGTCAATATACACGTCGGGAGAAATGTTCATATTTCGCACCGCCTGGGCAAGAATCGATGCGGAAATATACGTTCCGTCAACCGACGCTTTATCCGACGGGAAGAAATATGCGATTCCGCCTTTTTCATTGGTGTTTTTATAATAACTTCTATATACTTTTTTGTCGGTTACACTCTCACCGAAAATATGATTGATGATTTCTTCAACTTCCTTATCCTCGGCACTTGTTTTTGTAAGAGCCTCGTTCACATCCCCGAAAATTTCCGAACATTCGCTCGCACCAATCGGGAAGCTGTCCGTCGCGATCACTTTTCCGCCGTCGTCAAAGAATTTCTTCACCGCACGGAGAGCACGCAAACTGATCAAAGACATGGACGGGAGGATGAGCAGTTTGAATTTCATCGCATTTTTGCCGTTATCAAGGTACAGAACACCATCCTCCGAAAACGCCTTCTCCACCATAATATCGGGGTGAAGGAACGTGGGATCCACGCCGACGTAACTGAGGAAGTCGTTCATAATTTCCATATAGTCCGTATTCTCGGGGGTAAAGGAATATTCAAACTCCTTGACTTCCGAATGATACAGATAGGACATCGAATGAAGAGTTTTTATCGGATACAGAATGGCAACTTCACTCACGTGTTCCCCACCGCGAAGGAGGGTCTGCGTTCTTGTCACGAAAGAAGTGAAGGCGGAGATATCGTCCCCCGAAGCACTCATTCCCCACGGTGTCACGCCATCCGCGTTATTTTCGGCAATAGGCGTGGTCACTCTGTCTTCGCCGAGATGAGCAAACGTCATATTCACCCCGCGGACAAATCCGTTCATCGCTTCCCGATATACGATATCCTTCGTCAGATCCTGGAAATATTTGTACAAATCGGCGCTGACCGTATCACATCCCATCGCATCTGCCGCACCTGCCGCCACCTTGATTCCGTTTATGCCGTAAAGATACGCAAACGGAAGGGACACGCCCGGTGCTGACGCATATTTGTGGAACAGTTGACCGTCGCCAAACATCCACGAGCAGCCAGCTGCTTTTCCCTCTGCGGGATGCCCCGTACAGAAGATATTTCTCGCAAAGCAGCAATCTGCCGCCGCTTTCAAATAGCCGTCCGTCAGCATTTTTGCGCGGCACGACATAAACATACATTTGTATCTACCCGCACGTCCACCAAAATCACGGAACAGTATCGGATAGAAGGGGGCGGGATCAAAGCCGTACAGTTCTTCAAATTCTTTATTGAAATTACGGTGCCACATTCTTCGATTCTGTCCGGCGTATACGATATTCCGATACAAAAACATCGAGATGGGTGAGGGCTTCTCGCTTACAGAATCTCCCGTACCGAGCACACCAAGCAGACGAACAAACGTATTCCGGAGATACTCCGCACATACATCATAATCCATCAGATCAATATACTGCGAGCCGTCGTCACATTCACATACGTATTCTTCAACCACCCAGTTTCCGAGGGGAACCTCCCATTCCAGCATACCGTCTTTGATGAACGGACGCAGATCGACAATCTGTTGCTCCTCGTTGACCGCAACGACGGACATAATATCCCCCGCACTGTGAAGAGTTACCTTACGCACACTGGATTCCACACACGTATATTCATACCTTACCAAAACACGGCACACCGCTTTATGAGAGTCTTCCAGGTGATTCAAATACTCACGCATAACATAAGTATCGTCCTGATACGCAAGAGTTAGTCCGTTCTGTTCGGTTTCTTTGAAAATATGACGGTAAAGGTCAAAGTATCCATCCGTCATCGGCAGAACATTATAATTCTTATATACGAATGGAATGATCCCACCAAAACCGTTTTTTTTGTATCCGGCAATCTGTTTGGCAATCTTTTCGTAGGAAGACTTTTTGTCTTTATCCTCCGCCATATTCAGTGGAAGGAAAATATACGGACTGAAGTTCGAGTGTCCGGTTTGGAAAAGTTTTTTCAGAGATGCCGCGTCAAGCGCTGTTGTTTTTTCTATCATTCGATTTACCTCACCCTGTTTCAACCAGGAAATGCTGTCTTTGATGTGAGTTTTTGAACAAAAAAGGTCTGACGAAAACCATCAGACCCAGTGTAAACGCACTTATGCAAGATAACGCTCAAGCCATGCCACTCCAATATCAAGCGCCTCGCTGAGTCCGTTTTTCATTCCTTCCTTGACGACTCTTTCCGCCATAGGAAGAGAACGATCTGTTTTCAAAAGTTGGATATAAATCTGATCCGGGACTTTTTTATCCTTGAATTCTTTTTCCGACATAATAATCATCTGAATGATGTATTCGTCCGATACGTTTCCGTAACAAATTATATTATCTTCCCTCACAAGAGGTCGGTTCTTATAGACTACAAAACTTCCATCAACAGTGGATTCTATCTTCTTTTTATCCGCCATCAAATCTGCCATTATTCCCCATCCTTTCACATTATTACAATTTAATGAGAATATTATACAATATTTTTATGCAAATGTCAAGAAGATAATAAAAGGATTCAGACAGAAACATAGATTCTCCACATTTTTATTTCGCAAAACATCCGTTTTTTCGCCAAAAATCCCCTATGCTTCCGCAATTTCGGCACGGCTTCCACCCGTTCGATCTTTTTTGACAACGATCTGTTTGTCGATCCTCTCTCTGAGTTTTTCGACGTGGGAGATGATACCGACGATACGTCTTCCTTCGGTGAGATCCATCAGTGCGCGGATCGCCTGTTCCAGGGATTCCTCATCCAAAGAACCGAATCCTTCGTCAACAAACATTGCATCAAGGCGGATGCCTCCTGCTCCTGACTGAATTTCGTCCGACAAACCGAGCGCAAGGGATAAGGACGCTTTGAACGTTTCCCCTCCCGAGAGAGTTTTCACACTCCGCCGCGTTCCGTTATAATGGTCGATCACGTCAAGTTCCAGACCGATTTGCGTACGGTTGTTATCCGCTTCTTTTCGTCTGGAAAGCTCAAACTGCCCGTCAGACATCACCATAAGTCTTGTATTGGCACGCACAAGAATACGATCGAGAACCGTCATTTGTACGTACGTCTCGAGCATAATTTTTTCTTTGCCGCTGATATTTCCGTTTGCGGTGTTCGAAAGCGCACGGATCCACGCATACCGTTCTTCAAGCTTCTCCTGTTCCGCACACTTTTCCCTCAGACGGACGAGAGCCATTGTATTGGCGGCAATGCGTGCAGACAGCAACAGCTTACGTTTGCTGCACTCTTGTTTCTGAGCCGTCAGCATCTGTTTTTTTTCTTTTTCCGCTTCCGCATTCCGCTCATCATCACGGTTCACTCTTTCGGAAAGTTCCGCCGCCAGAATTCTCAACGCGGCAAGTTCCCTCTCGGAAGCGTTCCATTCTCGCTCGGCGTTTTCCAGAGCCTTTGCCATAGCCGTTTTCTTTTCTTCCAGTTCCCGCTTCTTTTGTTCTGCGCTTGCGGAATTCTCACACTGCAATTCTTCTGCACGCGCCCGAATTTGACACAAAATCTCATCGGCAGCAGCGAAGTCCACGGCAATCGACGTCTGACAATCCGAGAGCTCACGACGAATATCGTCTCCCTCCTCTTCCGCGTTCGGTATCATAGAGGCAAGTTTTTCCCGCTTCTCTCGTTTTTTCTCTTCGGTTTTGAGCACGTTTTTCAGTTCATCCACCGTTTCCACGCAGCGCGCGATCGTATTCGGAAACATGAGCAGTGCTTCAGCGGGCGACTTCGTCTGCGGATACTTTTGCGTAAGTTCCGATTCTATGGCGGCGTATTTCGTCTCCATAGATCCCCTTTGCTTTGCACACTCGTCTGCCGCCCCCCTCGCTCGTTTTTCCATACGGTCGCTCTCTTTTTTGAGCGCTTTCAATTCCGCTTCGGTTGGAGCAAAGGTGGATTTTTTCGCAAGATTCGGATGTACCATAGATCCGCATACCGGGCAAGGAGTACCGGGGGCGAGAGTTTCGGCAAGAATCCCGGCTTGTTCGTCAAGGAATTCTTTATTTTTCTGACGATAATTTTCAGCCGCCCGATCAGCCTCTTCAGCCAGAGTCACGTAAATCTTTTTCTTTTCTTCAAGCTCCGACTCAAGAGCTTTCCACGCACGGATCTCATCGAGCAAACGGATATATCCGTCTTTCTTGTTTTCGTGTTCAACGATATCACGGCGCAGTTTTTCACATGTCTCCCCTGCCGCATCGAGACTCCTGTATTCTTCCCGCATTTCCCGCAAAGAGGCTTGTTTTGCGGCAAGTTTTTTCTCGATCCGCTCTTTTTCCGCCGTGTTTTTTTCGATTCTCGCGCGAAGTCTGCCGTACTCCTCTTTGACTCTGTCGAGTTCTGCATACTTCGGCAGTTCAGCCTCGATCTGCGCGATCGTTTTCTCGATTTCTTCCCTCTCCGCAGTACGTGATCTTTCCCGAAGACGGATCTCTCCGAACGCATCCCGTGCCTTCGTTTTTTCTTCGATTTTTGTATTGGTTTCCCCAAGCTTCCGCGCGGTCTCCTCCGCCTCTTCGGCAAGCACCAATCGGATATTTACGTCGTCAAGCTCGGATTCGATCGCACGGAGAAGCTCGTCCGTCTTTTTTTCTTCCGTCTCATCTTCCGAAAGGATGGATTCGATCACGGGCGCCGCTTCGCGGATCGGGTAAGCGCCTCGTCTGATATTTTCTATCTGCTCTTTTTTATCGCTGTCTTCCACTGCCATCACCGAAGCTAAGATCTGGTCGATCCCGGCTTTTGTGACGGTGCATTTTTCCATCGCAGATGCGGCTTCGTTTTTCAAATGCTCCTGCAGACGCAAAAAATTATCCGTAGCAAAAATCTGTCGAAAAATTTTCTTTCTGTCCTCCGTCGGGGCGAGAAGCAATTTCTGAAAATCCCCCTGAGCAATCATCACGATCTGCATAAACTGCTCGCGGTTGATCCCGACGATACGAACGATCTCCTGATCCACTTCTTTTTGTTTCGTTATCACACGGCCGTCCGGAAGGATGAGCTCCGCTTCCGCGCGCTGTTTGGTAACGCCTCCTCCACGTTTGGCAGGACGCTCGTATTCGGGATTTCTTCGTACCGTATATTCTTTTCCCCGGTACGAAAAACACAGCTCCACAAATGTCGGTGTGTCCGCATCCGCGTATTTGGATCGAAGCATGGACGGCTCACGGACTTCCCCACTGGCTTCCCCATAAAGCGCGTATACGATGGCATCAAATATGGTCGTTTTTCCGGCTCCCGTATCTCCTGTGATAAGATACAGTCCGCTTTCGCCGAGTCGATCAAGCATCAGCGTACACTCTCTGACATACGGTCCGAATGCGGATAATGTCAAGCGTATCGGTCTCATTGGCCGCCTCCCCAAATTTTCTCGATCAGTTCTTCAATGAACCGCTTCTGTTCCGTGTTCATTTCCAAATTGTTTCTGTTTTCGTAAAATTCCCGAAAAATCTCCGACGGTGTTTTTTGTTCCACCCTTTCGTCAAGCATCTCCATTCCGTTTCCGCGAGTTCGACGATTGTCGTAATCAAGTTTCATTAGGTTGTGGTAGATGGCGCGCAGTTTTCCAATCGCATCGGGAATATCTTCCTCATCCGTCAGTGTGATATGCAAAAACGCCTCGGTATATTT
>JAZRNC010000204.1:0-4341 GCA_045647965.1 Eubacteriales bacterium
TCCACAAGACCGTTTGCGTACTGAGTCAGCGCGGAGAATTCGGAATCTGCGTCAAAGCGGAACACAAGCTCAGGGAGGTGGAGACGGTTTTCGTATTCCGGCAGACAGGTGTAGTCAAGGGAGAACGAACATTCTCCACCGATACACGGTGTGGTGGAAAAGCCCGTGAAGTCAAGCTCTTCGACGGTGGGGGCGGGAGAAACGCTCATCCATTTTCCGTTTCTTAACCTCAGCGGGAAGCAGAAGGGTGCGGGAGAGAACCAGCGCTCGTTGTTACTGCCGGTGATGGCTTTGGCACGGAGACTCGAATACTGCATACCGTGAGAGAGAGGGTTCGGATTAAAGAGAGTATCGGCATCAAAGACGGAACCGCGGTCGGCATTGAGTGCGCAGTACGTGGCTTTTTCGAGGGTGAATTTTCCGTTGAATTCGTATTCTACATCAAGACGTACGTGATTATAACCGAGCTTGACGGTATAACGGTATGTTCCGCCGAGGTAGGAGCTGGCTGTGTAGAGAAGATCTACTGTATCATTTTCGAAGAACCAATGTTCGATACGACACAATTTGTCTTCGTCAAAACGAAAATCGGCGCGAAGCGTTGCGGGATCCGGCATATGACCGCGGTCTGTACATTCGAGATAAGCTCCCACGCGCAGTTCTACCCAGTCGGGCGCATTGTCCCATCCGCGGATATAGACGGTATAGGGGTCGTGCTCGGACCAACGTGCCTGGTAGACGTCTGTCATTACGGAGAGAACGGCGAGCGCACTCACTGAGGTATCCAGAGAATGAAAGTTTGGTATTGTTGTCATCTTAAACATAGTTAAATCCTCCGTGGTAGTTAATATAGAATCCATTCATCATCAAAAAGCATGGGCGACGGCGCGGCGTACACCTTTTCTTCGCCTCTCCACGGGAAACGAAGTTCGATGGAGAAGAGAGAAGGCCCCCTATGGGATATGCGGCTGCCGTATTTTTTGTCGCCGAGCAGGGGAGAGTGGCGGGAGGCGAACTGCACACGGATCTGGTGCGTTCGTCCCGTTTGAAGACGGATGTGGGCGAGGGAGACCGGAGCACCGTCCACAGTACCGCTTTTTTGTATTTCGTACGTTAAGACCGCTTCTTTGGCACCCTTTCGACTGCCGTTTACTACGAACGATTTGTCGCTTCGACGATCGAAGAACAGCATATCGCGCATTTCGCCGATTTCGGGGAGTTCTTCCCCCTTTGTGATATATGCGGCGTACGTTTTTTTCATTTTGTCGTCAGCGATGAGGCGGGAGAGTTCTGCCGCGGCTTTTTTTGTGAGAGCGTACACCATCACCCCCGCTGTCGTTCGATCGAGACGGTGGACGGTATGGATGCTCTCATAGGGGATCCCGAGACGGGAGAGCTCGTTTTCAATGAGATCCGGGACGTTTGCGGCGTCTCCTGCCGATTTTTCGGAGAGCGCGCCGTATGGCTTATACACGACGGCATAGTCGCGGCATACGTCCAGAATTTCTATATAGTTTTGATTGGTGTGTTCCATCGTTTATTTCGGGTTATTTCCCACGTTGTAGAGGGGAGTGCCGATAAAGCCTACCTGATAGAAGTCATCGGGATTGTGACGGATGATGTAGTCGATGTAGGACATTACGATCTGCGCCGTGAAGAGATATCCCATCGGATTGAGATGCCCTCCGAGGTAGAATTCTTTTCGGAATTCCTCGTCGTAGATGGGACCGTATTTGAGCAGGTCGATGACATATGTATTGTCGAATTTTTCGGCAAATTGATACATCAGTTTTCTTTGTTCCGTAGCACGGAGCGAGCGCATCGGATCGGGCTCGTTCGGGAAAGTCAGAAGGAAAAACTTCGCTTTCGGCTGGATCTGCTTATATTTTTGAATGATTCTTGCGTACATACCGGCGTAGGTGGGCTTGTTGTTTTCGCAGTTGTCGAAATCCACGTCGTCGATCGTGCCGAGGGTAGCGTACAGTTCTTCCGTGGAAGCGCGGGAAATATCGTTGCAGCCGAGTGCGATGATGTACGCCTGCGCCGCTTTTTCGGTATCCCACAGATTTTTTTCGTCAGCGTAGGAGTTGATATACCAACGTGTGCTCATACCGCCGCAGGAGAAATTGTATACTTTTGAGCCTGTGGCGCGTGCAATAAACTGCCCCCAGGAATATTCATACATATCGTGCAACTCTTTTTTTCCGGTCTCGTCGAGGGATTCAAACTCACCGGAAGCGAGGCTGTCACCGACACAAGCGATGGTGCGAAAAATGGCAGTGTACCCTCCGTCCGGTTTGATGACATCGAGAGGGCGTTCGGTGGGATTTGGGAGATATGGTCTGATATTCATAGTTTTCTTCCTTTCGTGATGGTGCGGTTTTAAGTACCATTTTATTATTTCCAATTATAGCATAGAACGAGGGGAATTACAAGAGGTTTTTGTGTCGAAAAAAGAAAAATCGCGTCGCTCTGAAATAATTCTTGACAAAACTCTACAAATATATTATCATAAGTATGAGCCGATTGGCATGGACGACGTGTTTTTCGGTATGAAATATGAACGAATTTTTTAATATAAAAATTATAGAAAGGATGCATATACTATGGAAAAGAAACTTTGTACGCAGTGCAGCTCCGAGCTTGAAGAAAATGTAAAGTTCTGTCCGCAGTGCGGTGCTAAGGTGGAAGCGGAAAAACCGACAGCGGAAGAGGGAACGCAGAACAAAGAATCGAACGAAAATCAGACTCAGCAAGAAGCAAAAGAGGTTCCCGGAAAGGAATACGCGGAGTGGACTACTTCTCAGGGAAGTGGTTTTCAGGGAAACACTGCACAATTTAACGCAGGATATCAGATGCCGCCGCAAGGGGGACCCACACCGCCGCCCGGATACGGATATCCGCCCTATGGCTTCGTG
Organism: Eubacteriales bacterium; assembly: GCA_045647965.1. Taxonomy (GTDB): domain Bacteria; phylum Bacillota; class Clostridia; order Oscillospirales; family CAG-272; genus UMGS1696. The sequence goes on from JAZRNC010000204.1 coordinate 2,919, forward strand.
CCGCAGAATATGGAAGAGGTTCCGCCTTCCTCGAGCAGCGAATACGAGCCGATTTCCACGCTTGGGTTCTTCGGAATCTTCCTTCTCCTCGGTATTCCGCTCATCGGTCCGATCCTCACGATCATCTGGGCGTGCGGTGGATGCCGTAAGATCAATAAGCGCAACTATTGCCGTGCCTTGATCCTGAAGGCGGTGATTGCTCTCGTTGTAACGATTCTTCTCGGTATTGCGTTCAGCAGTGCAATCTACGGTCTGTACCAGGAACTCAGCCCGTCTTGGAACGAGTTCTATAACTATTATTACTGATAAAATCGGTTACTTACGCATAAACGTAACACCGCCGGGGGCAGCCATTACGGTTACTCCCGGCGGTATTGTTATTTCACTTCAAAACAGCATATGTTGTGGGCATTTCATTGGGATGCCATGCGGTACTCAAGAATTGTCTCTCAATAAGGATTGTTGCGGGAATGCATACAGCATTTACAAACTTATCCATAGAGGCAATGCCTTTAACTTGATCCTGCAGATGTTTTGGTGTGTGTGCGCTTAAAATTGTCGCGGCAGTTTTATCCATTTCTCTAACAATCGTTGCAAGTTCAGCGGATATAAATTCCTTTGCAATATTGATAATTGTCAGATATTGTTCCAAAGAGTAAACCGGAACGGTTGCTCGATACGTTTCGTTCTCCTTGATAACATATCCCTTTTTTATCATTTCCGCCACAGCTTCAAGATCATATTCGCTGAGAGGCATGTTTTCTCCACGGCAAATATCGCAGAGAATATTGATATACCGCTCGTTGCCGTAAAAATCGTGATGATCGCCCTTACCCTTGCCGTCTTTCCAGTAGTCAAAGAAGTATAAACTGTTTCCGTGTTTATCGTCTACACCGCAGTAAGAGAATATTTGTTTCTCGTTTAACTTCTCCACACACCAAAGATAAGCAGATTCGCCCCAGCCGGTTTTAGGTTTAGGTGTATCTATGGTATCACTGCAATCTACACTGCGAATCATTCTAAAAAGGATAGTAGCAAGTTGCCATCGCAATGTATTATCCGAAAAATCATGACCCACAAAGTTAAGATTTTTATATTCATTTAACTTGTCGCTAATAAAAGAGGTCATTTTATCAGCAATCTGTTCATGATATTTTGTAGCAGCGCGTTCAATCTCATCGGCACACTCGGACGTAATCACGATCACATTTGCCTTGTAGTGATTTCCATCACGGAAAATAATTTTTTTGTCTTCAAGTTCTTTGATATCATCGTCCAGATACGGAAGCGGAATACCGGTTTCAAGACTGATCTGCTGAACGGTAAGTGCGTCATTATAGCAAGCGCTAACAATGTTCTGTCTGATCTTGTTCTGCATTATCCCCCAAAACTGATTGGGACCTTGACCGCTGTACATAGGGAT
>JAZRNC010000205.1:0-8278 GCA_045647965.1 Eubacteriales bacterium
AATACCTGGAATCCGCCGCTATCGGTAAGAGTCGGACGGTCCCAACCGGTGAATTTCTGCAGACCACCCTGATCGTGAATGAGACGGTCGCCGGGACGGATGTGGAGATGGTATGTGTTAGAAAGCATAACCTGACAGTTGACGTCGCGAAGATCCGGTGCTGAAACGCCTCCTTTGATCGCCGCGCAGGTTGCTACGTTCATAAATACGGGAGTTTCGATCACACCGTGGGGCGTAATGAGTCTGCCGCGGCGTGCTTTGCTGTGTTCGTCGGTTTTTTCAAGAATAAACATGGTTTCTCTCCGTTTGGTAAAATGTAAAATATAGAAATAGAGATGATTGTCGTTGTTACATCAGTCTGGCGAACTGACGGTCAATGGCGGTTTTTTTGATTTCAAAGGCAACGGGTCTGCCGTGCGGACAGGTACGGATCACCTGATTGTTTTTGTCCGGCTTGACGAGCAGACGGTCGCAGATCCATTTGATGTGTGCAATATTGTAAATTCTTCCGCCTTTGATTGCGGCTTTGCAAGCGGCTTGCCAAAGTCTTGATTCGAAAAATTCTTCCGCCGCGGATTCGACGCTTGCCGTGACGTCGGACAGCTTCGTTGCTAAGGTGGTGAATAACTCCAAAGCTTCATCGGCATTGAGGTCTGACGGAATCGTACTGATTTTTACGTCGTACGTCGAGACACCGTGTTCGTCGGCGGTGTATTCAAAGCCGAGTGCGCGGAGTTTATCCTTATATTCGTCGAGTGCATCGAGTTCCCCAACGAGCAAGTGACATACGAGCGGCGCCATCAGAATCTGCCCGGAGCGAACGATACTTCCACCTCCGGCATCGCGCATTTTACGGCACAACTCATCAAAGAGGATTCTCTCGTGAGCGGCGTGTTTGTCGATGAGGAGGATTCTGTCTTCCAACTGGACGATCACGTAGCAGTTAAAGGCTTCTCCGATAATGAAATATTCCGGAATTTCCGCGGGATCGATATCCGTCGATAGGACGGGGGATTCGTTCAGGGACGCCTGTTCGGTGGGAATTTGCGGCGCATCGGTGACGGGAATGTTTACGCTTGTATCGGTGTGCGAAGGAGTTTCGTTTTTCGATGACGGCATAAATGGTGATGGCACGGGGGATTCGGTTTTGTCATGCGTCTGTGACGGGTGATTCGACTCCGCCGGATCGGTCAAGTGGACGCTTTCCATCGCGGCGCGGTGTAGTTCGATCATCTCCGCGAGGGGGATGGGTTCGGTTTCGTCCGGTTCAAGCGGCGGAGGAGCGTATCTTGCGAACGTGGACTCAGTGTGCGCTGGGACGGCTTCCCGTACTGAGGGAGCAGGGGAGGCGTGGCGCGACGGATACGGCTGATCCGAGATGGATATTGTGTCGAGCTTGAGCTGCTTTGCTTTTTCGCGCCGTGTATCAAGAGGAACGAGGGTGTTTTTGTATTCTTCCGCGGTAACCTTGGCGGCTATATCAGCAGACTTTGGGAAATTTGTCGACGGTTGTACGTTTGGGAGCTTCAATTCCGGACGGATTGGAACCGCCTCAAGTGCCCCCTTTACCGCATAGTATACGGCATCAAAAATCAGTTTTTCGTTTGCAAATTTGACCTCCAGCTTAGCGGGATGTACGTTGACGTCCACGGTGGAGGGATTCAGTTCAATATTTAAAATACAGAAAGGGAATTTATCCTGCGGTATCTTGGAAACGTATGCTTGTTCCAGCGCGGCGGATGCCGTTTTGCTTTTTATGTAGCGGCCGTTGATGAAGAAATTCTCCATATTTCGATTTGAACGGCAGAGGTCGGGCTCAGAGACAAATCCCGAGATACGGATTCCGTTTTCTTCTCGATCCACCTTCAGCGTGCGGTCGGCGGTTTCTTTGCCGAATAGCGCCCAGATGGATTCGCTGAGTTCCCCTTTTCCGGAGGTGATAAATTTTATTTCGCCGTCGCATATGTATTTCAGGGAAATATCAGGGCGGGAGAGCGCAATTTTTTCAACGACGGCGCTGACGGCAGCGGCTTCCGTGGAATCTTTTTTGAGAAATTTACGGCGTGCGGGAACGTTGTAAAACAGATTTTCCACAACGACCGATGTGCCATCGGGGCAACCGGTTTCGGTGATGGTTTTGATTTCTCCGCCGTCTGCCTCCAGAAGAGAGCCGAGGGGATTCTCGGGAACCTTTGAGAAAATCTTGATCTTGGAAACGGAGGCGATTGCCGCGAGGGCTTCGCCGCGGAATCCGAGGGTCATGATTTTTTCAAGATCGTCAGCCACGGCAATTTTGCTCGTCGCATGACGGAGAAGGGCAACGGGGAGATCGTCGTAGGAGATGCCGCATCCATTATCCGTGACACGAATAAACGTGATACCGCCGTGCTTTATCTCGATCGTGATGGAAGTGCCGCCGGCGTCCACCGCATTTTCAAGGAGTTCCTTGACGACGGAGGCGGGACGGTCTACCACTTCCCCGGCGGCGATCAAGTTGGCAACGTCAAAGCCGAGTATGTTGATTTTTCCCATATATGCGAATTAACCGAGTCTTTAGCTGGGTTAACCTTTCCGTATTAAAGTAGTTTTTTCCATTCGTAAATTAAGTTGAGTGCTTCGATGGGAGTGAGGGTATTGATATCGGTTTTTCTCAGTTTTTCTTTGATCTCGTCCGCGGCGATGTCGTCAAACGAGAGATTCAGACTGACGGGTTCGCTCGTCGGAGAGGGAATGGAGGGCTGGTTTTTCGATTTTTTATCGGCATTTCCTTCCAGTTCCGTAAGAATGGTGTGGGCGCGACGTGTGATTTCAGCGGGTACACCGGCGAGTCTGGCAACTTCAATACCGTAGCTGTCGTCAGCCGGACCGCGTACGATTTTTCTAAGGAACGTGATGTCCTCGCCGCGTTTTTTAGCGGATACGTTGTAGTTGACGACACCGGGGAGTTCTTCTTCGAGGGTAGTCAGCTCGTGATAATGTGTCGCGAACATCGTTTTCGCACCGAGCTTTTTTCCGACGGTGTATTCGGCAACGGCGCGCGCAATGCTCATTCCGTCGTAGGTGGAGGTACCGCGGCCGATTTCGTCGTAAATGATGAAGCTGTGGGAGGTGGCGTTGTTGAGAATGTACGCCACTTCTTTCATTTCGAGCATAAACGTTGATTGTCCGGAGGCAAGGTCATCGGACGCTCCCACGCGCGTGAACAGTTTGTCCACGATACCGATATGGGCGTGAGTAGCCGGCACGAATGAGCCGATCTGTGCCATCAGAACGATCAGAGCCGTTTGACGCATATAGGTGGATTTACCAGCCATATTCGGACCTGTAATCAGCATAAGGCGGCTGTTTTCCGTGTCGAGATAGGCATCGTTTGGTACGAAGTACGCATCCGGTACGAACTGTTCTACCACGGGGTGTCTGCCGTTTTTGATGTCGATTACGGAGCTTGCGTCAACGTCGGGGCAAACATACGAGTTCTGGACGGCGCAGTCCGCAAGGGAGAGAAATACGTCAAGCTCGGCGAGCATCTGGGCGGTGCGGCGGATGCGGGTGGACTCAAGATCGACCCTGCCGCGAATGGAAACAAAAATTTCATACTCAAGCGCTTTGAGTTTGTCGTCTGCGCCGAGAATGGTGGCTTCCATATTTTTGAGCTCGTCGGTAATATAACGTTCTTTGTCCGAGAGAGTCTGCTTTCTTATGTAAGAATCGGGGACCTCCTCGGAGGCGGAACGGGGAACTTCAATGTAATAACCGAACACACGGTTGTATCCGATTTTTAAGTTTTTGATACCGGTCTTTTCGCGTTCTGCAGTTTCGGCAGATTTGATCCAATCTTTACCGTTCTGGAGAATGTAGCGAAGGTTATCGACTTCGGAGTTGTAACCGGTTTTGATGATTCCGCCCTCGCGTACGACGAACGGGGGATTTTCATCAATGGATTCATCGATCAGGGACGAGATGCTCTCGAGCGGATCGAGTTCCTTTTCAATATTGCAAAGAGCACCGCTCTGTATGTCGGCAAGAAGGGATTTGATCTGTGGGATCACAGCGAGGGTTTGTCCGATGGCGCGGAGATCCCTGCCTCCTGCCGTACCGTATGAAACTTTTGTAATTAGTCTCTCAAGATCCAGAACGGGGGAGAGAAGATCGCGCAGCTCCTCGCGAAGCATGAAATTATCTGTAAGTTCGCGGACGGCTTGCTGTCTCTCTAAAATCTGTGCCGCATTTGTCAGCGGATGTTCGATCCATTGACGCAGAAGTCTCGCGCCCATGGAGGTGTTGGTTTTGTCGAGCACCCAAAGGAGGGAACCTCGTTTTTCTTTCGAAAGCATCGTTTCGCACAGTTCGAGATTACGTCTGGTGGAGAGGTCCATCTGGAGATACTGCGCGGATTCATATACGTTCAGTGTTTTTATGTACGATATGTCGTTTTTTTGCGTTGCGGCAATGTAGTGAAGGGCGGCACCAACCGCGATGAGAGCGGCGCGCGGCTTTCCTTCTATTTGATTGGCGCCAAACTGATTTTCCACGCGCTCGATGGCGGCATCTACGTCAAAGAAATTGGTGGCTTGCTCGCTGAGCACGGCATCCGTGCGGGTTTTGATGTGGTCGAGCACTTTGGGGAGAGTTTTCAGCGAGGCGTTGGAGAGGATCTCGCTCGGGGAATACGTGGACAGCTCGTTGATGATCGAGTCTTCGGACAGCTTATCCCGAATGGAAGTTGCTGCCACGTAGGCGGTGGAAATATCTGCAAAACAAAGACCGATGGACGTGCCGTCGTAGTATAGCGTAGCGAGATAGTTGTTGGCTTTTTCGTTCAGAAGATTGGTTTCGATCAGCGTGCCGGGAGTGATCACGCGAATTACTTCGCGCTTTACGATGTTTTTCGTTGCTTTGGGATCTTCGGTTTGTTCGCAGATCGCTACCTTGTATCCTTTTTCAATCAGTTTCCCGATATATGGCTCCGAAGAATGGTAGGGGACGCCGCACATGGGCGCCCTCTCGTCTTCTCCGCAATCGCGTCCTGTGAGCGTGAGTTCCAGCTCAGCCGACACGATTTTTGCATCGTCAAAGAACATTTCATAAAAATCCCCGAGACGGTAAAACAAAATGAAATCTTTGTATTGATTTTTTATTTCGAAATATTGCTGCATCATCGGAGTCATGAAATGCTACCTCGTTTTATTGAAAGTTAAAGATGATTCTAGTGTTGGTGCTGTGCCCTGACTCAGTGCTGGTGACCGCAGTCGGAGTGGCAGGAAGAGCAGTTGGGGGAGCAGGGACGCTGACCGGTAATCACGAACTGGAGTTCTCCGTAGATTTCGGTGGTGAGAGCGTCGAACGCCTCTTTAGCGCTGATGTACGCGGTGTAAACGGGGTGTTCGGTGATCTGTGTATAAAGAGAGTCAATGCGATCCTGAACGCTGTCACGAAGGGTTTCTGCCGCTTCGTCACCTTCTGCTGCCTTGCCGTAAGCTTCAGCGAGGAGGTTCTGCTGTGCGTTGTATTCGCCGATGAGTGCGTTGAGCTCGTCGGAACGTTCGTATTCATCGATCGTTGCTTCGATGGCACGGCATCTGGGGTCTTCTTTTACGAGAGCGCCGAGTTTGGCGATCAGTTCTTTCATTTCTTTGGTGAGTGTTTCTTCCATTGTTTTTGTATCCTTTCAAATGCTTTAATGTATTATATCAATTCGCCTTCTAAGGAGAAGGTGGAAATGTGATTGATCTTGACGTTCACAAACTGTCCGATGAGGGATTTGTCGCCCGAGAAATGAATGGGGCGTACGGGGTCTCCACGCCCGGTGAGCATGGTGGGATCGTTTTTGCTGACGTCTTCCACGAGCACCTTCAGCGTGCGTCCGCGGAAGCGTTCGTTTCTCTCGTCGGAGATCTTATTCTGAAGCGCGAGCATTCTCTCAAAACGCGCGGTCGATACTTCGTGCGGCACCTGATTCGGCATAACGGCGGCGGGAGTTCCGCTGCGCGGGGAGTAGATAAAGGAGAAGATCATATCGTAACGGACTTTTTCGAGAATGGACATTGTGCCCTCGAAATCTTCCTCCGTCTCGCCCGGGAAACCGACGATGATATCGGACGTAATGGAAACGTCGGGAACAGCCGCTTTGAGCCGTTCGATCTTGGCGAGATAATCCGCCGTGTCGTATTTACGGTTCATAACGGAGAGAATGCGGTCGGAACCCGACTGAACGGGAAGGTGAAAATGCTTGACGATTTTGTCTTCCGTCGCCATCGCTTCGATCAGACGATCGGAGGCATCCTTCGGGTGGCTTGTCATAAAGCGTAGACGAAAATCTCCGTCGAGACGGGCGATACGGTGGAGAAGTTCGGCAATATCGACGCCCTCTCCGCCGTTATAGGAGTTGACGTTCTGACCGAGCAAGGTGATATCGCGCGCACCGCCGTCAATGAGTTTTTTTGCTTCTTCGAGGATATCCTCGGCACGGCGGCTGCGTTCCCGTCCGCGAACGTACGGTACGATACAGTACGAGCAGAAATTGTTGCATCCGTACATAATGGAGAGCCATGCCATATGTTTGGTGGTGGGGGCGATAGGAAGACCTTCCGTGATCTTCCACGAATCGCTCAGGATAAATTTACGGGATTCTTTGTTCAGTGCCCCGAAAACGAGGGAGGGGAGCGTGTGGATCGCGCCCGTATCAAACGTGAACGAAACGTAAGGATAACTCCGCTTCAGTTTGTTGGCGCGCGCTTCCTGGGAAACCATACATCCGCCGACACCGATGATGACGTGCGGTTTGGCATCCTTGATGTGCTTGTACTGTCCGATGATGGAAAGCGCCTTTTTCTCGGCGTGTTCTCTGACGGCGCAGGTGTTCACGAGAATAAGGTCCGCGTCATCCGGGGACTCCGCCTTGGCGTAACCCATCAGGCGTGCGAGACCGGCAAGACGTTCGCTGTCCGCTTCGTTCTGCTGACAACCGAAGGTCTGGACGAAATATCGAGGCGTTTTTTCACCGATCCGACCGTTCTGGCGGTGCATATCGGCAATCTTGGTTGCAGTATCGAGCTCGGGGGATACCACGTCGTCGATTCTGCTTGCTGTAATATAGTGTTCTGACATTTCAGTGAAAGTATTCCTTTATTTTGTAAATTTGTTCGATTCGGTATTTTCTTCGACGTAAAGCTCGAACATTTCCTCGTCAATGCCGGGGGTGGTGATGATCTCGCCGTTGTCGAGAACGAATACCGCTTCAAAATTGAGTTTGCCCGTGTGGTAAAGCGCAAGCGATTTCTCCGTACCGAGTACGAACAGAGCGGTGGAAAGCGCATCGGCAGTTGTTCCGTTTGTGGAGAACACCGCAACACTCTTTATGCCGTTTTCCACGGGATACCCCGTCTTCGGATCAAGAATGTGATGGTAGATCTTGCCGTTTTCTTCAAAATAACGCTCATAACTTCCCGACACGGAGATGAATCCGGAGGGAATGTAGAGATAACCGACCACAGCAGAGGTGTCGGCGGGATTACGGATACCGATTTTGTAATCGTCATAACCCGCTTTTTTGCCGAACACACCGATATTTCCACCGATGGATACGATGCCGTAGGGAACGTCCGTGGAGGAGAGATATTCGAGCAGTGTTTGCGCGGCAAGTCCTTTTCCGATGCCGCCGAAGTCCAGTTTGGCATATACGTCGGATTTTTCAATGGACGTGCCGTTTTTTATGAGTTTGTCGGTACCGCAGTGAGAAAGTGCTTCTGCGATCTCTTCCGCTGAGGGAACGGGGCCACCTCCCGTGACGTTCCAGAGTTCTGTGAGCGCGCCGAGGGAATAATCGTACGCGCCGTCGGTGATTTCGTAGAGAACGGCAGAAGTGTCAAGCAGAGAGAGGAGGGTTTCATTTGCGGAGAGGAGCACGGACACGTCGCGGTTCAGAGCAGAAACGTCACTGTTTTCGTTGTGGCAGGAGATAGCAAGATCAATCTCGGCAAGGAGAGCGGCGCATTGGTCAGCCACAGAGGACAAATATTCCGCAGAAAGAGCATCTCCATTTGCGTCTTTTGCAGCAAGGCGCAAGGTGACGTATGTGTCCATAGCGAATAAGTTGAAATCGCGGTATTCGTCGGTATTGTTAGCGCATCCGCCGAAAACAAGCGGAACGACGAGGACGATTCCGAGAATCAAGGCGAGTGTGCGGGTGAGTGTATGTTTCATAAGGCACCTTCAATTATTTTCAGATTTTTTTCATTTGTCTTCTTGGGAGATGCGTGTATTTTCGGAGAGGGAATGG
>JAZRNC010000206.1:0-3582 GCA_045647965.1 Eubacteriales bacterium
GATGCTTTCAAGATATTTGGAGTCAAAGTCTTTCTGCCAATCGAATGGAATATAGCAGCCTTCGACAATTAAGTTCTGCTTGTTTTCGATAGCAGTTTTAACCATTTCACGGACGATGGGCCATAAGTATGCGGTCAAATCATTATCATCACTCATAGGAGTAAGTTCTGTATTACCGCTGCGAATCAAGCCCATTTTCAGATGATCTATGGACAGATAAGGATAGTGATATTTTTCGAGTAACTTTTGAGCAAGTGCAGTTTTGCCTGTATGCGATGCTCCGGTAATTAAAATAATCATCTCAATCATCCCTACAAATTCAAGTTTATCGAACTGTTTCTCCATATCCAGTATATCATAAATTTTGCTATATTTCAATTCGTCGCCTGTATTATAACAATTTTTTCAAAATATCTATGAGGAGATTTCGTTATTCCTCATAGATATTTTTGTTCATCCACATGGGTTTGTAGCGTTAGATATTCTAACCATACAGATCATTGTTGGAATAACTTGCCCTCTTTCAATATTGCTGATCGTATCTTTACTCATATCAATCATTTTTGCAAATTCTTCTTGTGTTTGATTTAATTCCTGTTTTCAAGTTTTGCGTACGTTTTTTCGAGCTTTTACTTGACAATTACTGCGAGAAAATATATAATGGATAGAACAAGGTTATTTTTCGTGATTGAATATAACCTATAATATGAAAGGATTTTTCCTTATGAATTTTCAGCATCTGAAAAAATTTATTGATCGTATGGCAGAGGAACGTACCCCCGGGTGCTCCGTTTGCGTGTATGCTGACGGAAAAGAAGTGTATCGTGACAGTGCTGGAGTGTCCGATCTCGAAACAGGTACCCCGATGACCGGAGAAGAATATTTCAACATCTACTCCTGCTCAAAAGTTACCACTGTAACTGCGGCATCACAGCTTGTTGAACGCGGAATCGTTATGCTTACCGATCCGCTTTACGAATATATTCCGGAATATCGTCATGTGAAGGTCAGAACATCCGACGGTTTGGTCGATGCCAAATCCCCCATTCTTGTGCGCGATCTTTTCTGTATGACCGCCGGGTACGATTATAATTTGAATTCTGCTCCGTTCCGGCGTGCCGCTGAATTGACCGACGGACGTATGGATACCGATATTGTTACGCGATGCTTGGCAGAAGAACCCCTTTTCTACCATCCGGGTGAAAAATGGCAGTATTCGATCGCACACGATTTGCTTGCCGGTTTGGTCAGTATCGTCACCGGTATGAAATTCCGTGATTATGTCAGAGAGAATATTTTTGAACCGCTCGGAATGACACATTCTTATTATCACGCCGATGATAAAATCTACGCAGAGATGGCGACGCAGTATGAGTTTGAACCCGACAACGGAGCAATCAAGGATGTTGTAGAGGCTCAAAAGAACGGTACTCAAATTGGCGGAACATTTGTGAAAAAAGAGAAGGATAACCAATTCATCAAAGGACCGGAATATGACAGCGGAGGTGCGGGAATCATTACAACCGTTGGCGATTATGCAAAACTTGCCGGGGCACTGGCAAATGGCGGTACACTTGGAGGAGAACGTATCCTTTCACCGAATACCATCGCTCTGCTTTCCACGGATCACTTGACGGATGGACAACGTCAGTATTTTAACTGGAGACAATTCAAGGGATTGGGTTACGGACTTGGCGTTCACGTTCATATTGACCGTACGAAATCCGGTTCACCGGCTCCCCTTGGACAGTTTGGTTGGGGTGGAGCTGCTGGTGCGTCGATTTTCGCCGATCCTACAACCGGTATTGGTGTATTCTTTGCGCAGCACGTGCTGAATCCGCGTGAAGAATGGTACCAGCCGAGACTCAGAAACGTGGTTTGGGGTAGCTTATAAGTCGCTTATAAACGAGCGGTTAATCCAATGAATATGGTGCATTGAAAAAAGTATGATATTGTTCATCGGAACGGTAGGAATACAAAATCAACTATAATACATATTAGGGAGGTTTATTATGGAAAAGATTAAATTTGGTGTAATCGGTTTGGGCAGAGGAGGGGCATTCATTCGTGCGATCCTTCAATCGGAAGATGCTTGTCTTCACGCGGTTTGCGATTGTGATCCCAACAAGTTTGCGGTACTCGATAAAGAAAGTCCCGAAAATACGAAGGATACGCTGAAATTTACGGATTTCGAAGCTTTTATCGAATCCGGTGTCGAAGCGGTCGTTCTTTGCAATTATTTCCATGAGCACGCAAAGTTCGCGATTCGTTGTATGGAAAAAGGGATTCACGTTGTCAGTGAATGTACGTCCGCTCCTACACTTAAGGAATGCGTAGAGCTTTGTGAGTGTGTCGAAAGAACCGGTTGTAAATATATGATAGCAGAAAACTATCCGTTTACTGCTACCAATATGGAAATGGAACGTCTCGTTTCCGAGGGGAAGTTCGGACGTATTCTGTACGGTCAGGGTGAATACAACCACACCGCTCCTATGGAAGAGCTGATCGGATTGGCACCCGGTCCTTACCACTGGAGAGCATGGATGCCCCGCACTTATTACCTCACCCACGCTCTTGGCCCGTTAATGTACATTACCAAACAAATGCCCGTAAGTGTTACCGCCAATGCGGTTCACTCCGATGTGCTGGAAACCATTAAGGATAAGCGTCACAATTACGATGCATTTGCCTTTATGGATTGCAAGACCGATGGGGGCGCACTGTTCCACTTTACCGGTTGTGCGCACATTGGTTCTCCCAGCCGTTATCGGGTTGCTGGTGAAAACGGTGGCGCAGAACACGGTCCCGGCATCGATGGTCTCCGCGTTTCTTATCATAGCTGGACGGTTCCGGAGGGAGAAGAACAATGCCGTACCTACCAGCCGACTTGGACTGCGAATGCGGAACAGGCAGCCAAAGCAGGACACGGTGGCGGTGACTTCTGGATGATCTACAACTTTATCCGATATATCAAGTACGATGAGAAACCGTTCTTTGATGTTTACGTTGGTTGTACGATGTCTGCCGTTGCTATCCTCGGTTGGTACAGCTGTCTTACCGGAAAAACATATAAGATTCCTGACTTCAAAAATGTGGAAGAACGCAATAAATATCGCGACAACGATCTGACTCCTTTTCCGGATGCAGATGGTAACGGTATTACTTTGCCATGCTCCACAAAGGATGCAGCAGAAAATTGGAAGGATCTCGTTCTTCCCGATTACGAATAATTTTTTTGAATTTGCGGCTTGTCTCACAAAGGGACAGGCTGCATTTTTGTTAAGAGAAAACCACCAGCCAAGTGAAAGCCGGTGGTTTTGATTTGTGTATCGTTACGTTGAAATTATGGAGTAATTTTAAAATCAAAGGATAATTTCGTGTCCGACTCTTGCCGATTCGTAGATAAGTCGGATCGTAGCCATGTCGTTCTGTGAGCCAAGGAGTTGTCTGGGTTGGTTGTCTTCCTAAGACCGCTTGGCCTCCGACTTGGTGGTTTTGATTTGTGTATCGTTACGTTGAAATTATGGAGTAATTTTAAAATCAAAGGATAATTTCGTGTCCGACTCTTGCCGATTCGTAGAT
>JAZRNC010000207.1:0-5308 GCA_045647965.1 Eubacteriales bacterium
GCCACAATACAACTGCAAGGAATATAGCGATTTTTATTTTACTTGTCACTTTCACCGTTTACGAAGGTTGAAAATTTAGTACCGGAAAGCTCTACTGTTTTTGCGGCAAGTTCTGCACGGATTGCCTCAAATTCCTCTGCCGTTATATCCAGCTGCTCGGATCCTTCGGAGGTCCATTCTCCGCTTGTGTTATGGAAATAGCCCAACTCACCCGAGTTCCCTGATTGAGGATATGTGAAATAGAAGTTCTTGCAAACCAGCTTGCCGTTTTCTCCAATTTCATATTCTGCAATGATATGGTAATTTTCGCCATCCGAGCCATAGAAATAATATGTATTTGTATCGGTCAGTGCAAAGGTATTTTGCGCCTGTTTCTCAAAAAGAAGTGTGGCAGTATTCCCGTCGTGCGAATAAGCGGCATAAATCTCATTTTTTGTAGAGGCAGAATCATCTGCTTCAAAACAACCGATCAGAAGCTCCTGTGTTCCGTCATTGTTTATATCCGTAACGGTATATTCGAGCTTATCAAGTGCCTCATCCCCAAGCGCCTGTACAGCGTCTTGAATGCTGGCCACTCCATCAAAAAGAACGTCTGCGTCATCGGGAGATAAAAGCGCTCCATGGAGATTATCCAGTATGTTATTATAGTCTGATTCAACATCGCCGGAAACCGGACTCGGTGTTTTACCATCTGAGAAGTAAATAATTGCTGCCGCACTCAATGTGATTACCAATGCGACGGCGATAACAATAATGGCCAATGTCTTCTTTTTCATTTGATTGATCCTCCAGGTTATACTTTGTTTGGTTTTTGTACTGCTTTACAGGGCTTCCAGCGCTGCAAGCAGGTAATTTTGTGTTACGGACGTATAGAAAAATGCATCGATTTTTCCGTCCTTTTTGGCAAGCATCACATCTTTGGCAATATCCGGTGCTGAATTTTCATCACACAAAAAAACGATCAGACACCCCGGCAATATACGGCGAAGCTCCGCTGCTTCTTCCAATCGGGTATCCACAGTAGTACCGGGAGAGTAAGAAACCTCTGCCAACAACAATTCCGTCTGCAGTGCTTCACATTGTGTTGCTGTATCCTTGTTTTTTCGGTGTACAGACACTCGAAATGGATTAAAAACACCGCTGTCTGCCAGAATCTTAGTGATGGATTCTGCAAGGAGATTGTTTTTTACACTAACAACAATTTTCTTCATGATTTCCCCTCCGGGAACAGTTACTTTTTGTTTTTTGTGAATAGCAGAACGATAAGAGCACCTGCCAATCCGGCAGAAACTGCGATAAGAGCAACCACTACTCCGCTCATTTGCCGATCCGGCTCGTTGTCTCTATAGGGTGGATCAGTTTCGGGTTTCTTCGTTTCCGGTGAATCTATTTCGGGAGTTTTCGTTGTCTCCGTTGTCTTTTCTGTCTCTGGTTCCTTTGTTTCGGAAGTCTTTGTAGTTTCAGGTGCCTCAGTAGTCTCGGGTGCCTCTACAATAAATGCAATCTCGCAGATATAGCTGCCCGTGCCGGAGCTCTTTTCTCCCACTACAGCAAACTTATATTCTCCTGCAGCGGTAGGCGTACCCGAAAGTATATCGTTCTTGCCAATAATTAGTCCTGTTTTTTCAAATTCGTTCGGGTATGTGCTGCTTTCGTAAATCTTATAATTTGTAGCTTCGCTGAGCTGCTTCAGATCGAAGCTGTACTTTTGCCCCACAGTACCGCTCGGTATGGTCGCGCTATCTGTCATTTGCATCTGGGGCGGATCTGTTACCGTTACCTTAATCAAACTCGAATAAGTGCTGCCACCGGAGGCAGAGGTTACCATACAGCAGTAATATTGTGTGCCAACCGTGCTTGTATCCACGGTCAGATCCGCTTTGTCTTCACTGCCGCGGTTGACCGCCATGATGTTTTGAATCTTACCGGTGGAAGTACTGTACCACAGGTAGCTGAGGGTGGAACCGTCGGGAACCGATGCTTCACAGTGGAGGGTATATGCCTCGCCTTGATATAGCTCTACAGAGGCCGGTACAACCGTTGTGGGGGGCGTCTTTGCATCGTCCACCACATAAATGTACGCTATGTCACTTACAATCGATTGACTGCCGTTGTCGATCACGGCATAAATAGCAGCACCGGAAAGTTCTTCTCCGATCCCCTGGAAATAGTAGTAGAATGCAGTTTGTCCGGCAGATTCTTCCGCATAACAGCCGTACTGTTCGCCAGCATATCCTTCCCACGGGTCGAATACTTCATCTGTTTTTGAGATGTTGTAATCAACGCCATCAAACACGAGATGCCACGTGCAGACAAGATCATTTCCCTTAGCTGTCACAGAGTACAGCGCAACGGCATACGGATTGTAGGTAGGATTTTGCGGCTGACAGACAATTTCGGGAGGGGCATCCGCAGCAAATGTTGGCAGTGTCATAAGACAAATAAACAGTATACTGACGAGAATGCCTAAGCGCTTTTTCATAAAACTCTCCTTATAAGTATTTTTCAAAAAAGTCCGATTCAATCAACCGAATCTATTTTATCAAAAATCGCAGACAATTACATCCTGCTAAAGTATGATTTGCGTATTGAATACATTGTAAATGCAAACAGTATCAGAGCATCCTTACTGATCGCTGCTTACATCTTGATACAGAAAGCGATACTGCTTTTCGTCGGTATGGGTGATCGTCCCCTTTGTATTGTCAACTGCGATGTATAACATAGAACCGTCTGAATCCATAAGCAGATTGTATCGATGCACTCCGGCAAACTCACCGAGATCAAGCGTTAATATTGATACACCGCCGACAACTTCCAAGGAGTAGGTCGCGTTCAGATATTCATGTTCTTCGCCGTCATCCGTTTTCCAATAAATATCCGCTTTGTTTTCGTGAAAGGCAATGCGGTAATACTGATTGTACGGAAAATTCTCATCGGCACTCCACGTTGTACCACGAAGCTGTTCACCGCTCGGCGGGATATACGAGCTTTCGCGCATGATACGGTAATCGGCGGCAAGGCATTCCGCGTAGGGGGATATATCGAGTATCATTTCTTCCCATTTGTTATCCATCATCGTACTGACGTAATATGTATTGTCGAGCGCAGGAATCCACACGAAGGAATCACCGGTTGCTTCTTCGATTTTTATCTGCATTTCGGGCGTCCAACCGGTGTTGCAGAACACCATGATCGGTTCACCCTCTGCACTTTGATAAAGGGTTTCGGACACGTCCTCACCGGCTTCATTCAGTCCTGCGTAAGTCACGGTAACAGAGGCGTTTTTATCCGCCGGAATGATGCAGTAAAGCTCGCCTGTTCGGTCACCAATGATATTTTCATCGGGAATACTGAGCAAAAACGGCATCTTCTCGCAAAGCTCGGGAGCTTTGCTTTTCATATACGGGAACGGATCTACATGGCTGAAGGCATATTCTGTATTTTCATCGAATTCTTCCACATCCATATGGCTGAAATATCCGAAGTAGGCAACCGCCATCCGCTGAGATGTTCCTTCCATGGTAAGTAAAAGCTCGTTGTATGGATCAGTGGGGATTTCTGTGTCGGTGGGCTGTGTTGTCGTGTCAGGAGGAACCGTCGTGTCAACAGGGAGCGTTGTATCAGATGTGTTTTGGCAGCCTGCAAGTGCAAGCAGACAAACACATACCGTTATAAGTGCAAATATCTTTGTTTTTTCCATATTTTCCTCCGCAAGATTCGGAAAGCGACATCATTCTGCATTTCGAACGAAGCGCACATACTGTTTTTCATCACCTGTATCAAGGATGATTCCTGCGAGATATTCGTCGTCATCACCGTTATGATATTCAAAATACTTGTAACAACCGAGAGAATCTGCAGTGGGGCAGACAACAATGTCAAAGCCATCGTCCCCCTCTTTTTCCTCCCAGTCACCCATCCAAACCTGCTGTCCGTTCGTTTCGATCACGGCGTACAGAAGTTCAAACCGGATGGTTTGGCCAAGTTCGGGACATTCCCATGTTCCCATAACATCAGTACTGCAGCCTTCAAGAATACTGTCGATGTCAAAATCGTCGGATGATTCTTCGTCCGATTCAGCCTCGGAAGAATTGATTTCTTTGTCAAGCTGTTCGGCAAGCTCGTCGAAAAGAGACACCATTTCTTTTCCAAACGTAGCCATCGCATCTCCCGCGACTTTTCCGAGTTCTTTCATAACCGCGCTGAATTCTTCAGAAAACTGCTCGGAATCAAAAGAGGATCCTGCAGTCTTTTCTCCTGCAAGGGTGCACTTTTCTTCGAAAACCTTTACGTCGTCTCGATTAGGCTCGGTTACAATAAATTTGAATTCCTTAAGCTCAATTCCGCGTGAGCTTTTCCATGCGAGTGCAAGCTTTTCTTTCATAAACTCTGTAACGCGGTCGCCACATCCGGAGATGTCGGTATACGGAACGCCATCAGCAGAGAGCTGCGCGAAAAGCTCGGGAAGACAAACTGAGAACACGCTGTTCATTTCCGTTTCAAGATTCTGACGGTTTACAGTTTTCCCCTTGCAGACAAGTGCATATTTCATAAATACCTTGGGGTTCTTGATGCGATAAATAAAGTAGTAGGCGCAGTTCATCCGAATCTCGCCGGTCACAGAGGTAGCGGCATCTGTTGCGTGATAAACAAGAGGCGTGTGCGTTTCAAACATTTTGCCGGACTTCTCATCTGTTCCGACAAAATATACTTTAGCCGAAGAGAGATCCTCTTCCCCCTGCACAGCATAATCTCCGGGCTTTGCGCGGGAAGATATAACCTTGTCACCGCTCACAAACACAGCGCTCTGACCTTTTGCGATACGGATGAGTGTGTACGCATTCCAAGGAAGATCAGACGTATTTTGTTCGCTGCTTGATCCGTATGCCATTTCCTTTGCGGGTGTGGACAGAGTATTGCCTTTTGTTTCTGCATAAACAACCCGCGAGAAGATGCCTTTAAGCTGATTTTCTTCAAACGAGTTGTCAAGTTTCATAAAGTCCATGTATTTATCCTCCTGATCTGTGTTTCAGATATTGATACCAAGGTCTCAAGAATTTTTATTCGAATAGGCTTGCCCCCCAAAAGCATACAAATGCCAAGCAAGAGATCACGATTCCAATAATGAAATAATATTTGCTTTGTTGTTTCCATCTCCTGTATTGATCCGATGAAGCATCCACCACGTGATGGTAGGTCATGAAGTTCGTTATTGCCCATGACAAGGATAAGATGCCAATAATCAAGACTATAATGCCAATGATCAGCAAAATGATTTTCATAATTTTCCTCGCTAATAATTATC
>JAZRNC010000208.1:0-8179 GCA_045647965.1 Eubacteriales bacterium
ATTTCACAATATATTCTTCGCAACATATTAAGAGCTCGGTCTACTTGTTCGATATCTCCACAAGAATTTACGACTTCTTTGCAAACCTTAATAGCTTTTTCGATTGCGTCCTGCTTTTCTTTCTCGTCTTTTGACATCCGATTAACCATTGACAAAGAAAATGCAAGATAGATTTTTAAATCAGGGCTGTTTGGATGTTTTTTCAAGCCCTCACTAATGATTTCAATTTCCTTATAGGTATTCATACTATCATCGGCAGCTTTCATAATTGCTTCTATCTCATCGGTATAACTGCTTGTATGATATCCGAAAAGGCGATCAATAGAAACTCCGAAATAGTCTGCAATAATCGGGAAAAGACTTACGTCGGGAACACATTGGTTATTCTCCCATTTGGAAATTGCCTGTTCCGATACCCCAAGCTTTTCAGCAAGTTGTACTTGCGTGATTTTCTTTTCCTTGCGGAGGGTATATATATTTGTTCCGATATTCATAATGGTATCTCCTTAAAATAGATTGTCGTGATCACTGTAATAATTATAGCATAAAACAATATTGTTTCCCATATATCAAAATGATACTTTTCACCAAGATAAATCAACTTAAGGTTGGATTTTGATATCAAAAAAAGGTACAACCGTATTTCTACAGTTGTACCGATTTACCTGCTTTATCACTGGCACCCCAAGTGGTCTTTTTTGTTTATTTTATTGAAAACAGTGCGTTTGTGTGTTATAATATCTTTGATAAATGGCGGCAGGAGAAAATGTTCCCTACCCGTTTATACACATTTTAGACGTACACATGGAGGTATCATAATGGAAAAATACGATCTTGTCGTGGTGGGCGGCGGCTTTGCGGGAATCGCTGCGGCGATCTCTGCCGCAAGAGAGGGTAGCCGTGTGCTGCTCGTAGAAAAAGGAAATTCTCTCGGAGGGGCGGCTGTGAACTGTCTCGTAAACCCATTTATGAAAACAAGAACGAAGATAAATGGGGAAAGGTTCGACTTCACCGGAGGGCTCTTTCAGACGGTGTGCCATCGTCTGCGTGAGCGCGGCGCGATGTGGGAGGAGACGTTTTTGGAAGAGGAACTGAAATTCGTGCTGAACGCGATGATGAAAGAATTTGGCGTTGATCTTCTGTTCCACGCGTATCTGTGCGGCGTGAAGAAGGAGAATGAGCGAATCGTGTCGATCTCTCTCGCGACAAAATGCGGAGTGATAGATGTCGAGGCTGATTATTTTATTGACGCCACGGGTGACGCGCAGGTTACTTTTCTTGCGGACTGTCCGACGGTACTCGGAAGGGAGAGCGACCACCTTTGCCAGCCGATGACCCTTTGTTTCCGTCTTGGAAACGTGGACGTGGAGGAGTTTTTTAAGGGGAAACAGGCACTAAATGCCGCTTACACCGAGGCTCTCGCCAACGGAGAGATAAAAAACCCCAGAGAAGATATTCTCGTTTTCAAAACACCGATTGCAAACGTGCTCCATTTTAATACAACGAGAGTGGTAAAACTCGATCCCACCTCCCCATTCGACGTGACAAACGCGGAAATTCTTGCGCGCGAGCAGGTGGAGGAAATCTATGAATTTATGAAACAGCATACGAAGGGACTCGAGAATAGTTTCCTCATGATGACTGCCGCCGAGATTGGGGTGCGCGAGAGTCGAATGATCGTCGGAGATTACGTGCTGACGGAGGCGGATTGTCGGGCATTTAGAAAGTTCGACGACGCTATCGCGGCGTGCAATTATGACATTGATATCCATAACCCCGAGGGAACTGGTACAAGCCACTATTATTTCCCGGAGGGGATGTATTACACGATCCCGTACCGCAGCCTCATCCCGACGGGAGTTGATAATATGCTCGTGGCGGGCAGATGCATTTCGTCCGATCACGGTGCACAGGCATCGTATCGCATTATGCCTACGGTTTGCTGTCTTGGAGAGGCGGCGGGAGCGGCAGTCAGCCTTGCGATGAAGAATCGCTGTGGGGTGCGCGAAATAAATATCCGCGAGCTGCAAAAATTACTGCAGAAACACGGTGCATATATTGGCGAGTGTCAATTGGATGATTGATGAGAAGACGGTGAGTGTATGTACTATATAGGCTTTGATATAGGAGGCACAAAGTGCGCCGCTTCCGTGGGACGGCGGACTGCGGACGGGATTGAAGTCGTGGAACGAAAGGAAGTTCCGACGGGTGAGGATCCTGTGAGCACTCTTCGGCTGTTTTCTGACGACGTGACACGGTGGTGCAAGACGTACGGAGCAGAAAAAGCAGGGATCAGTTGCGGCGGACCTCTCGATGCGGTTCGTGGGGTGATCGTCTCTACGCCGAATCTTCATGAGGGGTGGCACGGATTTGAGATCGTGCGCTATGTGGAATCGCAATTTCCGCTGTCGGCAACTCTTGAAAACGATGCCAATGCCTCGGCAGTCGCAGAATGGAAGTTCGGCGCGGGCAGAGGATGCAAGCATATGATTTTTATGACCTTCGGTACGGGACTGGGGGCGGGACTCATCCTGAACGGCAGGTTGTATTCCGGCACGAACGGAAACGCCGGTGAGGTGGGTCATATCCGTCTTGAAAACGATGGTCCCATTGGGTACCATAAAGCGGGATCTGCCGAAGGATTTTGCAGCGGCGGCGGAATCGGACGTCTTGCCGCTATTCGCGCAAAGGAACAGGGGATCTCTCTTGACTCTGGGATCACTACCAAAGAAATTTTCGAAAAGGCGCGCGGCGGCGATGCGTTTTGCCTTTCCGTTGTGCAGGAAAGCGCGGAAAAATATGCGCGTGTTGTCAGCTTGCTCATCGACCTCTTTAATCCCGAGGTGATCGTGGCGGGCGGCGTATTTATGCGAAATTACGATTTGTTTTTGCCGGTGATGGCGCCGATCGTGGAGAGAGAAGCACTGGAGGATGCGCGGACGGTATGCCGCATTCTTCCCGCCGAAATCGGAGAAAACATTGGGGACTTTGCCGCACTTGCCATCGCGGTGATGAACGATGAAGCGTGAGACGAGTGGATTGGGAGGGTGAATATAATGAAAGAAACAACCAAAAACATATACGAAGAGTTGTTTGTGAGATACCCCGCACTTTCTTCGGTGCGAGAGTCGGTGATGGAGGCATTTTTGCAGATGCAGACCACATTTTCACAGGGCGGTACGCTGTTCTGCGCCGGAAACGGGGGGAGCGCCGCCGATTCGGAGCATATTGTCGGGGAACTGCTCAAATCGTTCAAGAAGCACCGTGCCGTAGACGAGACGACCGCGGCGTATCTGAAGGAATGTGGTGAGGCGGGTGAATATCTCCTTTGTACATTGGAAGGCGCGCTTCCGGCGGTGTCCCTTGTTTCGCAGACGGCTGTGATCTCGGCATTTGCGAACGACAGAGCGTGGGATACGGCGTTTGCTCAGCAGCTCTATGGTCTTGGCAGAACGGGAGATTGTCTGCTTGTTCTCTCGACGTCGGGAAATTCGAAAAACTGTGTACTCGCGGCGATCACGGCAAAGGCAAAAGGGATCAAAACGCTGGCGTTCACGGGCATGGGCGGCGGAAAATTGAAGGAGCTTTGCGATGTGTGCATTCCCGTGCCGGAGACGGAAACGTATAAGGTGCAGGAATTGCATCTCCCCGTGTACCATTGCCTGGCGGCGATGCTTGAGGAAGAATTTTTTTAAATAAAGATTGACCGATAATAGAGAGTGAGATATGGATATTACAACAATCAAAGAACTCGCGGTGACGATTCCGGAATATTGGAATGAGCACCTTGAGGAAAAGATCAGAAAAATTCATGAAAACCAGATAAAAGCCGGTTCGGATTCGATGAGCTTTGCGATCGTAACGGATATCCATTGGCGGACAAATAAAAAGCACTCGGCGGCTCTTCTCGAAAGGGTGATGGATGAGTGTGCGATTCCCTATTTTTTCAACGCCGGGGATATTTTTTCGGGGCAGGGCATATGCAGACCGGAGGCCAATATTGCGGAGTTTATCGAATACCGCCAGCTTTTCTCGCGTATCGAGTCCAAATGCCTGATCGTTGAAGGAAATCACGACGCGGTATATTCCACCTTTGAAGCGCCGGATTACTATGCACAGAACCTCTCGCTTGCAGAATTTTATGAATATTATTTCCGATTCGAATCGCTGTACAAGGACAGAGTGTTCGGGGAAACCGGTACGTACTATTACGTGGACGATGCGCTTCGCAAGACCAGACTCATCGTCCTCGATACCCACGACATTCCCGACGATTCCACAAATGACGAAGGACGCCCGATCTACCATAAATTCCGCAAAAGCGGAACGGGAGTGCTGGAGAGCCAGCTTGAGTGGTTTGCCAATGTAGCACTCGATGTGCCGACGGCAGAGTGGACGGTCGTTCTGTGTACACACCAGCCGCCCTGCTACAGCATTCCGCGTAAGGAAGTTTGCAATTTTGAACTGATCATCGAGATACTGAAAGCATTCAAGGCGCATACAGCGTTTGAGGGTGACAGTGTGTTTGAAGAAAATCGCGCGCATTATAATGCGAAAATCGCGGTCGATTTCACCGGACGCGGCGGTAATTTTGCGGTTTGGGTCGGCGGTCATACCCACTGGGATGACGATATGGTGTTTGACGGTATTCTTTCGGTTGCCACACTGAACGATGGGATGCATAACGAAATCGAAGATGCCAAGCATAAGCACATTGCAGATACCACCAGCGAGCAGGCGTTTGATGTGTATACCATAGACAAGAAGAATCATAAGCTTTACGTTACCCGCATAGGATGCGGCGAAGACCGTGAGTTTACGTACGAGGTGCTCTGAGCGATTGCATTTTGCAGATCGAAGACAATAGCCAATAAGAAAAGAACCGTTCGTTACCGCTGGGGGATGGAACGGTTCTTTTTTGACGTGTGACATTGAAAAACCACAAACTTTCGCTTTCACCCTCAATACTTCCAGGGTGGGGATGAGGTGTAAACATAGGCAAGCGAACACCTTATCCGTCAGCCGGAGAATGGTGTCGGCGGTGTTTTTCTCACTTTTTCGGAATAAAACCTTCAAAAATTGTATCTGCGCCGCGTTTTTTTGCCGCATCGTATTCATCCTGTGTGCGTACCGTCCAGGAGAACGTGTCTGCCGCCCAGAATTTCACCGCCAGAAGAAGCGGGAATCGGGTGGGATATTTGATATCGTACGCGATGAAGTCGGGGCGTGCTGCTACGTTGAGCAGTAAGAGATCGAGCGCCGCGTGAAGGAGGGAAAATTTCTTTTCACGACAGAGACTTGTGGTAAGGAGTCCGCGCGTCACGTCGGGGCGGTGCTTTTTGTACCACGCAAGAAGGATGGGGTTGAACGATTCCACACAGTATGCGCCGCGGTATTCGGAAAGGATCGCGTCCACTTTCGGACAGAGCGCGGTGTTTGTGTCTTCACCTTTGAGCTCTACAAGGAGGGGGACCTTGCCGTCCACTTCGCGAAGCACATCGCGGAGGGTGGGGATTCGTTCGTCGCTCTCCCCGAGACGAAGGGTCTGAAGCTCCGCGGCACACACGTCCGATAAACGTCTTTCATCCCCCGTCATTCGCGTGAGGGATTCGTCGTGGAATACCATTACCTCTCCGTCGGAGGAGAGCTGGACGTCGAGTTCAATGCCAAATCCGCACTCCACCGCCCGACGAAACGCCGCGAGAGAGTTTTCCGCGACTCCCTCGCCGTGCAGACCGCGGTGCGCGTAGTCCGTTTTTAGTTCTTGTTCAACCGCTTTGAACGACGGGCGCACGAAGAGAAATACGTACAGAAAGAATAAAAGGAGCAGAAAAAATATTACGATCATCACTACCTACTCCTGCCTTAGTCGTCACCGCCGAGATGTTCGAGGACACTTCCTTTTTCGGCGGGTCTCGCGTCTCCGTGCTTAACGACGAACATCGTAACGAACGAGCCGAATACAAAGAGTGCGCCAAACGGGAACAGCGTCGTCATACCCACGTATGTGAGGAAGAATCCAGAAATGATCGGCGCGAAGATCTGCGCTGCCATGCTTGCCGTGTAGTAGATGCCCGTGTATTTGCCCACGTTCGAGCTTTTTGCCATTTCCACGACCATGGGATAGCTGTTGACGTTGATGGAAGCCCAGCCGATGCCTGCCAGTGCAAAGAGTGCATTTACGAGAATACTGCTGCTTCCCGCGCGGAGGAATGCTGCCGCACCGAATGCAGTAAAGAGCATCGCCACTCCGCAAAGGATGGTTTTCCGTCTGCCGAATTTCTGCGAGAGAATACCGACGGGGATGTAGGAGACGATTGCCGCCGCCTGCGCTACGATCAGGGTGAGGTTGTAGTCAAGCTCGAGTACGTCGCCGGCGTATACGGAATATTTTGTCGTTACGGCATTGTAGCCGATGTACCAGAGAACGACGGAGGCGAGAATGAACGCAAGGGAGCGTCTTTCCCCGCTTGAGAGGTCGTCTTCTTTCTCTTTCGTTAATTTTTCGAGGGAATCCTCGGATTTCGCGCCGCTCTTTTCGTCGAGTTCGCGGTTGATCACGTCATTTTCCGCCGTCCACTTGATCTCTCGGACGGTCAGGAGGAAGATCACAAGCGCACAGACCATTACAGCCGCGATCACGGCGAAGAACGCTTTGTAACTCATTAAAATGTTGGAGGTTGCCCCCGTGCCGAACACGATACCGAGTACGAGCACAAGAATACCGCCCGCCGTTCCCATCAGATTGATGATCGCGTTCGCTTTGGAACGGAGAGGTTTCGGGGTGATATCGGGCATCAGCGCAACGGCAGGAGAACGGAATACCGACATTGACAGCAGTACCACGAATAGAAGAACAATAAATACGACGAGGTTCATGGGATTTTCTGCCGTCATTTTCCGTGCATATGCGTGACGTGCGAGGGTGAGGTCTTCCTTTGCCGCGGCATTATCCGCGAGAGAGGCGATGAATTCGTCGTCGGATTCCCACAGCTCAGCGAGAGTTTTTCCGTCGCGGACTTCCACACCCGATTGATACAGGGTTTCGATCGCTTCGACTCTTGCCTCGGTATCTTCTTCCACGACGGCAGAAATATCGGCAATCGCGGTGAGCTGCATATTATCGACGTAGGAGAGACCGACGAACGCGACCGCCGCCGCGAGAGTACCGACGAGAATGAACGGCGTACGTCTGCCAAGCTTTGTCTGTGTCTTGTCGGAGAGTGCGCCGAACAGAGGCAGAAGAACGACAGCCATTACGTTGTCCGCTGCCATAATGACACCCGACCAGAACTGAGACATACCGAATTTGTCCGTGAGAATTTTCGGGATGATACTGTCGTACGCCTGCCAGAATGTCAGAATCAGGAAAAACGCAAATCCGACGAATATCGTCCGTTTGTAGTTGAGCTTTAATTTGTCCATGGGAAGTGCTTCCTTTCAAATTATCGTATCAATAGTATTATACCTTATCTTTGGATAATTCGCAAGGGGAAATAAAACAAAGTAATGATGTGGGCGAAAAAATGTATCAAGGCGAAAAAAGCGCGCCGCGATTTACGGTTTTTTCCGTAAAAGCGACACGCTTGGTGCAATGTCATTTAGATAAGACGGTATAAGTTTAGAAAAGAACCACCGCCGAGGGCGACCAAACGGTTATTCTCGGCGGTTAACTATTTAATTCTTTACAACACAAACAGCCGGCTTTTCTTTACTATCTACCGTTTTCAACCACCCTATATCAAACAAAGCGTTCACAAGGTTTTCAATAGAATTGAAACGGTAAACAAATGCACCGACATACTCTGCAGTTTTACGAATATGCGTGGGAGCAAGATCCGCAGTTATACTTCCTGCGAGCTCAGACGTCTTACGGTTTAGCTCCGATACAATAGAGATACACTCACCGAGCATGTTTCTAAGTTCGTTATATTCTTCATTCGTCCAAACAGCAAAGTTGGCCTTGCCGTTCTTTGCATATCCAAGATCACCAAGCGTTTTCTGCCACTCCATTGGTAAATACTCATAGCAATCCACCGCAGTACAAATTAGGGGATCGGTCATTCCACCTTCAAAGTGCTGTGCGTTAAGTGTTTGTATGAAATTCATTGCAATTACACTTCCACGTTTATCACTCGCAGGACAACCGTTATAAATGCCTTGGATACCTCTCGGAAGT
>JAZRNC010000209.1:0-4364 GCA_045647965.1 Eubacteriales bacterium
CGAAGAAGCTCAAGATAGTGATAAACAGTTGTCTCACCATTATACGGAGTTTCTTCTGCCATATAGCGATTTACACGCTCAGCGAAGACCGTATCATGTTTCATTGCATAATTTGTCTGCTTGACAACATTATGACACGCCGAGCAGACGGTAACAAGCGGCTGTCCCGCCTCTTTTGCCGAGCGAAGCAGACGCACGGAGGAAAGCTTGGTGGCAACTTCATCAACCGCAGTGGTAAATACGCCACCGCAGCACTGCCATGTTTCGGGCTCCTCAAGGGTTACCCCGAGCATCTCTGCGGATTTTCTTGCATATTTATCAAGGGTTCGTGCTTTGTTTTTTAATGTACAACCTGGGAAATAGGTTACTTTCATTGATCGTCCCTCCTAAATTACACCATCTCTTCGTGATGGAACAACTCGTCGAATTTTTCGCCAATAAAAAGTCCGAGTTCGACACACGCTTCTTTAAGTGAAATATTGTCTTTATATGCGTTCTTTTCCTTTTGGGCAGCATTTTCGTAGCCGATATAATTATGTGCAGTTACACGCATAAGCGAATTTTGGAGATTGTGATGCCTCTTTTCACTGCTCGCCTTGATTACACCGTGTGCAAAGACAAGCTCATCTTTGGATGTAAGTGCATGGAACTTGTTTGCCGCAGTAACAAACGGTTTTCCAGTAAGTTTAGCACGTTACTTTGCAATTTGGCTGTGACATTGAGAGGTGCAAGGGAAAGTGTCGGATTTTCCTGCTTTAATAACACGCTATTGTTATATCGAAACTACACATATCGATATAACCACAATCGATGATAACAATATCAATAAAAGCAGGCAGTTTCACACTTAGCGAAACTGCCTAGAAAGTATGCATTCATTGAAACATTTGAAATAACTATCAGCAACAATTGTAACACACCATTTCCGTTAAGTCAATATAAACCGCACTATTTTGTCAATTTTCCAAAAGAGAAAATTGACGCATCTTCCTAAAACGACCTTTTCGAATGTCTTACATAGATATGATGGACTCGAACGGACTCACCGTCATTTAAAAAACACTGTCGATTGACATCCATAATGTATAACACAGTTTTCGCTACTCGGAAATAATCAAAAATTGTATCAAGATTATCCTACCGATATTTTCAATATCCGACAGCCGAATCATTTTACGTATTTTCTTTTCACATCGCAGAGTTCTGTATTAAACTGCTTATCGAGGGCAGTCAATCGATATTCCTGATGATATATCAGAACATCCTTACTACTTTCTTATTATCCACACATTTTCTCTCTACAAGCCCGTATCTACCCAGAACTTTCCTCGATGCAGGAGACAACCACATAAGCGTATCGGGATTTTCGTCCAACATTCTCCAAAAAATCGACTGCCTTATTAAACGATCCGAGCCATGCAACCTCGACGGCATATTTCATGTGAAGAATATTCCCACAATGCTCCTCATTGATGTCATTTGGTTTGAACACTCTTTTACTTATTATACCATGTAACCGTGATTAAATCAAGAGTTTTGTTTCTATTCACCCGCTCCGCTCCGATGTACGCGCATCATCGTCGGCATAATCGAATTCGTTTTTCCTCTGTTTTGTGACAATTTAAGACAAGGACAATTTTTGTAATAGCAGTTCACCATAAACTCATTCTGAACCCTTGATAATTACATAGAAGTATGCTATAATGAATGTTCAATCTGCCATTCTTTAGGAGAAAGTTATGCATTCCCATTTTCACGATCATATAAAAAATCAATTATTTCCCTGCGTTGTTTTTTCATTGGCTGCGGGCTTTTTATCCGCCATTCTTGTCACTCTCTTCAAATTGGCGGCAGAAACAGCCATTCACTTATCAACGACAATCTACGGTATGGTGCGAGAAAATCCCGAGTGGATCCCACTTCTCGTAATTGGTGCTGCACTTATCGGACTTGGCGCAAGCTTTATTCTTTCCACTTCCCGTACCTGTCGAGGAGGTGGCATCCCTACCGCCGTCTCCGCCATCCGAGGTATCATCCGTTTCGAATGGATAGCAAGTATTTTCATACTGCCTTTTTCAGCATTACTGACTTTTCTCTGTGGTCTTCCGCTTGGTACAGAAGGTCCTTGTGTACAGATGGGAACTGCTATAGGGGACGGTGTAGTGAAATGCTTTGGCTCAAAAAAATATGCCGGCTGGCGGCGTTATATTATGACGGGAGGTGCAGCCGCAGGCTTTTCTATTGCAACTTCTGCACCTGTGTCAGCCATCCTTTTCTCTATGGAAGAACTCCACAAGCATTTTTCACCGTTACTGCTGACTCTTTCTTCCCTTTCCGTAATATCCGCCCAAATCGCGGTACAAATATTTGATACATTGGGGATTGGGTCTGGAAAATTGTTTCATTTACCCGATATCAGTGCTATCCCTCTGAAGCTACTCTTTGTTCCGTTGCTGGTAGGACTTGTCTGTGGATGCTCTTCCATACTGTTTACCCGTCTTTATCATCTGATTGATCGATTGATGCATACCCTGCTTAAAAGAATTTCCGCAAAGATTATATTTCCTGTGCTATTTTCCGCCGTTTCCATCGTTGGTTTTTTCCTTCCCGAGGCACTTGGAACCGGACATTCCTTGGTAGAATCGCTTCTCAATACGCAAATCATATGGTATCTGCTCATCCTTATTTTTTTGATCCGTTCCGTCATTATGATAGCATCGAATACTGCCGGAGCAACCGGAGGAGTCTTTCTGCCCACTCTTGCGTTTGGTGGTCTCATTGGTTCTCTTTGCGCCGAAGGATTGGTTGCTATGGGATTGATTGCCCCCGAGCTCTCACAGCTGGTAGTGGTGATTGGAATTACAGCATTCTTAGGTTCAACCTCACGAATCCCCGTAACAGCGTGCGTGTTTGCCATCGAAGTACTTGGCAGTATCAACAATGTTCTCGCTATCATCATAGCGACGACGGTTGCCTTTCTGGTCGTAGAATTATCGGGTCTTGAAGACTTTACCGATACGATCGTAGATGCGAATATTCGATCGATCTGCAAGGGTAAAAAGCCCACCGTCATCGAAACTTCTCTCACCGTTAATAAAGATTCCCTCGTCATCGGAAAAGAATTACGCGACGTCCTTTGGCCAAACTCCTGCGTGGTGGTTTCCTTTGAACGGGCGCACCCAAGCCATGGCATGGTCGGAATTGCCGAGGGAGATATCATCACGGTCCATTACAAAACCTATGATCCACCTGAAACTGCAGAAGAATTTAAGGTTCTCGTAGGAGCTCAATCCGAAGAGGTCAACCGTATTATGCATTCATCAAAAGAGGAATCGGACAAGGGATAACGTCAAACGGCGTGTCGCAATTACATTAAAAATGTAGCTGCAGCACGCCGTTTCTTTTATTTCATTTAGCGAAAACACCTTTGGCCGAATTCAATCCGGTATGATATCGTACTCACACCGTTTTCCAACGATCCGTTTTTTGTTTGATAGGTCAAAAAATTCTATTCCATAATTCCTTTTTATTTTTTATATATCCCAGCGTCACACCAACCGAGATAAAAACTCATCCGCCTCGCTTCGGTCACAAAAAACTAAAATTTTCTTGTCACTATACTGTTCAAGCATTTCCAAAATCTTCGGTCTATTTTGGAGATTAAAATTTTTGACATACTCAACAAACTCAGCATCTTCTTCGGTTTCTATCCACGGAATATCACTGCGCATCGTTCCGCGTCTTTCACGGATGCCGCAAAGGCAAATCTCTGCCGGATAGTCCAGAAAAATCACTGTGTCACACGCCCGGATCCGCATCTCCATCGTCGAGGCGTAATTCCCGTCAATGATCCACTCTTCCTTCTCCATAACGTCCGCCAGTCTTTCACGAAAAATGCATTTATCCACCGTTGTTTTATCCGCATTCCAATACATCATATCCAAATGAAAAAGCGGGATACCGGTGAGCTTATGCAGTTCTCTCGAAAACGTGCTTTTTCCGCTTCCGGGACAACCGATTACTATAATTTTTTTCATTTTTTATGTACCTTCCATTCGGAATTATCTGTGAATGTACATTCTCGACAAACAGGATTCGCCGTCCCTCTATTCGTGCTTCCCATTTGCTATGAAACCATTCTGCGCCGGTGAGCATTCGCTCAGGATTTTCTCATAATGTGCTATACTGATACGTCATCTGGCATCTTCCTTCAATACTCCGTTCATTCCATCCACCATCTCACAGGATTTCGCCGTCATTTCGACCCACGCAGGACGAAAGCCACTTCTTATGGCATTGCGAACCGATTTTATATTGCACCATGCGGCGCAGTAGAACGGTACTTTTCCGCGATTCAAAATCTC
>JAZRNC010000210.1:0-5221 GCA_045647965.1 Eubacteriales bacterium
GGTATCTGTGGCTACGATTTTATGGACGCCGAATCGGACAAGATTATCCCTGCACTTCGCGAATACGCGAAACACGGCGTCACGGGAGTATATCCAACTACGATGAGTGCGCCGTTTGATGAGATTGAACGGGTACTCGAATCGATTTCAAATGTCGATTTCACAGAAAATGACGGTGCGGAATTCCTTGGTGTTCATCTCGAAGGTCCGTACTTTAGTCCTTCGCAGTGCGGTGCTCAACCCGCCTCGCATCTTCTCTCCCCTGCAGACGGTGTTTATCGAAAGCTCGTCGAAAAATATGATTTTATCCGCAGAATCGACGCGGCGCCCGAACTTGATGGTGCGTTCGATATGGCAAAGTACCTCGTAGAGTGTGGTATTGTAGCCGGTATTGGCCACACGGATGCTTCATCTCCCATCACGATTCGTGCCATCGACGAGGGATATCGTATTGCAACGCATTTATATTCAGGTATGTCCGTTGTGCATCGCGAAAATGGATTCCGATGCGGTGGTACTGTCGAAGCTTGTATCTTGAAAGATGAAATCTACACAGAAACCATTTGTGACGGCATTCATCTTCCTGCCGAGCTTCTTAAACTGATTTACAAAGTTAAGGGTGACGATAAGATGGTTCTTGTTACCGACTCCAACCGTGGCGCGGATCTCCCCGAAGGCACCGCGTGTGTTCTCGGAAACAAAGACACCGGTACCCCTGTTGTAGTTGCAGACGGCGTTGCTTGGCTCCCCGATCGAAGCGCATTTGCAGGAAGTATTGCAACACACGACAGACTGATTCGTACAGCCGTCGGACTTGCTGAAATTCCGCTTGCAAGTGCTGTAAAAATGGCAACCGAAACCCCTGCCGCTGCTATGGGACTTAAAAACAAAGGCTCGCTTGAGGTCGGCTGCGATGCGGATATTGCTATTTTTGATGAAAATATCTGTATTAACTACACCATCCTCGGCGGAAATATCATTTACGAAAACAAATAATTTATTTTACATAAGGAGTAACTATTATGAAAATCACACTTTCCGAAAATGCTGTAATGCTCGGCGAAAAAGCCGCTGAATTAACCGCAAAATATCTGAACGAAGCAATCGCTGCAAACGGCAGCGCAAGACTCGTTCTCTCCACCGGTGCATCTCAGTTTGAAACTATTGCTGCACTCGTTAAGAAAGATATCGACTGGTCCAAAGTAGACGTTTTCCATCTTGACGAATACGTGGATCTCCCGATCACTCATCCCGCAAGCTTCCGCAAATACATCAAGGAACGCTTTGGCGACATCGCAAATCCCCGCGCAATCCACTACGTAAAGACGGAAGGAAACATTGAAGAAAATATCACTGAACTCACAAAGGAACTCCGTGCTGCTCCCGTTGACGTTGCTCTTATCGGTATCGGCGAAAACGCACACATCGCATTCAACGATCCGCCGGCAGATTTCGAAAACGAAAACGCATACATCGTTGTTAATCTTGACGCAAAATGCAGAAATCAGCAGTTCGGTGAAGGCTGGTTCGAAACCATCGACGCAGTTCCGAAGCAGGCAGTTTCTATGACAGTTCGTCAGATTATGAACTCCAAAGTTATTATCTCCAGCGTTCCTCACAAAGTAAAAGCACAGGCTATCAAGGACACCCTTGAAAACGATCTTACTCCTATGATTCCCGCTACTATGCTCAAACAGCACGAAAACTGGAATCTGTTCATCGACGCTAATTCTGCGTCCACCGTTGAAATCGAAAAGTATCTCTAATATCGTTATCCAATAAGTTAAGGAGACTGATTATGAAAATTCTTCAATTCGGTGAAGGAAATTTTCTTCGTGCCTTCGTTGATTACATGATTGATGTCGCGAACGAAAAAGGTGTTACGGATGCATCCGTTACCATCGTAAAACCGATTGCGGCAGGCGATTTATCTAAGCTTCGTGCTCAGAACTGTACATACACGCTTCTTACGAGAGGTAAACAAAAGGGTGAGGTCATCGAAAATACTCGTGTGATCCACTCCGTATCCGATGCACTCTGCTGCTATAACGACTTCGATAAGGTTCTTGGTTGCGCTGCAGACCCGGATCTCAAGATCATTATTTCCAACACAACGGAAGCGGGCATTGCTTTGGATGCAGACGATCGCTTCGAAGATGCTCCTCCGAAGAGTTATCCCGCAAAACTGACAAAATTACTCTATACTCGCTTTGAAGCATTTAACGGTGCTGCTGACAAGGGACTTTATATGCTTCCCTGCGAGCTCATCGAAAAGAACGGCAAAGCACTTGAAAAATGCGTTCTGGAAACAGCAAAAAAATGGGGACTTTCCGACGAATTTATTTCCTGGATCAACAATTCCTGTTACTTCTGCACGACACTCGTTGACAGAATCGTAACGGGTTACAACAAGGAGCTCTCCGAGCAGTACGGTGACCCGATGCTTGATATCTGCGAGCCCTTCGCACTTTGGGTTATCGAAGAAAAAGGAAACGTTCGCGATGTATTCCCCCTCGACAAAGCTGAACTTCCCGTTATATTCACAGACGACGTATCACCCTACCGTGAACGTAAAGTAAGAATCCTCAACGGTGCACACACCGCTACCGTTTTAGCTGCTTATCTTGCGGGAAAGAGCATTGTTCGCGAATGTATGCAGGATGAAGTTATCAGCGGATTTATGAAATCCACCCTTTTCGATGAAATTATCCCTACGCTGAAGCTCGAAAAGGATGAACTTTATGATTTCGCAAATGAAGTGTTTGAGCGTTTTGCTAACCCCTTCATCGACCACAGTCTCCTTTCCATCTCGCTCAACTCCGTCTCCAAATTTAAAGCTCGTCTTCTCGGTTCTTTCCGTGACTATTTTGAAATTAAGGGTGCGATCCCGCGAAAGATCACGTTCGCTTTTGCCGCACTCATCGCTTTCTACACTCTCACAGACAAGCCGAATGATAGCCAGAACGTTCTTGATTTCTTCGCAGCAAACAAGGATTGTCCCTGCCTCATTGAAAAAACATGCAAAATGGTGGACTTCTGGGGTGAAGATTTGACAAAATATCCGAGCTTCTGCGAAACAGTAATGAAAGACTATGAAAATATCCGCACCATCGGTGCTTACGAGGCAATGAAATGCTTATAATCAACGAACTTGATAACGTTGCGGTTTTAACAGACGGAGAAAAATCCGGTCATAAAATCGCCCGTCGCAATATCTCCTGCGGCGAACACATTATTAAATACGGTTATTCCATCGGTATTGCTACCACAGATATTTCTGAAGGCGAATGGGTACATACGCACAATATGAAAACCGGCCTTGGCGATATTCTCGAATATACCTACGATAAAATCCCCTGCCCCTCTGACAAAGGCGAAGACTATTTCTACGGCTACGAACGTTGGGACGGCAGAGTCGGTATTCGTAACGAGGTTTGGATTATTCCGACTGTTGGATGCGTAAGCAGTATTGCGACAACTCTTGCCGAAAAAACGGGTACGTATGCGTTTACTCATCCATTCGGATGTTCTCAGCTCGGGGATGACCATGCTAACACACAGAAAGCACTCGCGGCGCTCATTAAACATCCGAATGCCGGTGGTGTTCTCGTACTCGGTCTCGGCTGCGAAAACAACCGAATCGACGAACTCAAAAAAGTGATCGGCGATTACGACGAAACAAGAGTTAAATTCCTCGAAACGCAAAAATCCGATGATGAAATGGCAGAAGGTATTGCCATTATCGAAGAACTTAAAACAAGAGCGGCAGCAGATAAGAGAACAAAGCAGCCCATCTCTAAACTCGTAGTTGGTTTGAAATGCGGCGGTTCGGACGGATTCTCCGGAATTACTGCTAACCCCCTCGTTGGTGCCTTCTCCGATATGCTCATCAAAAACGGCGGTACTGCCATTTTAACCGAAGTTCCTGAAATGTTCGGTGCGGAAACAATCCTTATGAATCGTTGCAAGGACACGGCTACATTTGACAAAACCGTCAATATGATCAACTCCTTCAAAAATTACTACAAAGCAAACAACCAGCCGATTTATGAAAACCCCTCCCCCGGAAATAAGGACGGCGGTATTACTACTCTTGAAGAAAAATCTCTCGGTTGTACGCAAAAGAGTGGTTTCTCCGAAGTTGTGGACGTTCTCTCGTATGGTGAGCCGGTTACATGTCCCGGTCTGAATCTGCTTTATGCCCCCGGTAACGACCTCGTTGCAGCCACAGCGCTTGCTGTCAGCGGTGCACAGATCGTTCTGTTTACCACCGGCCGCGGCACACCGTTCGGTTGTCCCGTTCCTACAATGAAAATCTCGACGAATAACACGCTCGCTGAGAAAAAGAAGAACTGGATCGACTTTAACGCCGGCATTCTTCTCACCGGTGCCACGATGAATGAAACCGCAGAAAAATTCTACGATTTCGTCAAAGAGGTTGCAAACGGTGAACGCGAGACAAGAAATGAGGAAAGCGGTTACCGTGAGATCTCCATTTTCAAAACTGGTGTAACACTTTGACAACTTCCCCTGATCGAAATACCGGTCAGGGGATATTTGTTATATCGCTATCTTTTCGAGAAAAATGTATATTAAAATTATATAAAATTTCGGATTGTTTTTTGATCAAAAATATGTTATACTATTAGTGTAAAAATATATCAAATGAGGTTGTTTTATGAAAGCTGTTGTAACGGTTGTTGGTCACGATACTGTGGGAATCCTTGCAAAAGTAAGTACTGTCTGTGCTGAGCATAACGCTAATGTCATTGACGTAACTCAGTCGGTTATGAAGGATCTCTTCACGATGGTTATGCTACTTGATATTTCGGACATCTCTACCGATTTCTCCGATCTTCAGAATTCTCTCTATGCTCTTGGAGAAAAGATCTGCATGAAAATTCACGTTATGCACGAAGATATTTTTAACTCCATGCATAATATTTAAGAGCGAGGTTTGCTATGCTTAATACATCCGATATCCTTGAAACCATACGCATGATTGACGACGAAAATCTCGATATTCGTACAATTACGATGGGGATTTCACTTCTTGATTGTGCTGATTCCGATATAAAGCGTTCCTGCGATAAAATTTACGATAAAATTTGCCGTCTGGCTGAAAAGCTTGTTCCCGTTGGCTGTGATATCGAAAAAATGTACGGTATTCCGATTATCAACAAAAGAATTTCCGTCACTCCGATATCAATGCTTGTCGGTG
>JAZRNC010000211.1:0-4178 GCA_045647965.1 Eubacteriales bacterium
AGTCCTTGTTATGCATCGCTTTCTCAAGCGAAATGCCGAGTGCTTGCGGGATCTTTTTTGCGACTTCGTCCACCACTGAGTAGGACATACCGAGCGCACGTCCAACATCCCGCACTGCTGCTCTTGCCGCGAGAGTTCCAAACGTCACGATTTGTGCGGTATGATCCTCGCCGTATTTATTCCGTACGTATTCAATGGCTTCGTCTCTGCGGTCATAACAAAAGTCAATATCGAAGTCCGGCATACTGACTCGCTCGGGGTTTAAAAATCTCTCAAACAAAAGATCAAACAGTATCGGGTCGATATCGGTTATCCCAATGAGATACGCTACAAGACTTCCGGCACCGGAGCCTCTTCCGGGACCAACGGGAATTCCGGATTCTTTGGCGTGATTCACGAAATCCCATACGATCAGGTAATACTCGCTGTATCCCATCTTATCGATGACCGAGAGTTCGTATTCAATTCTTTCGTTATAAAGAAGAGGTGTATATTCTTTCGTAAAGGTAATATGCGATTTTTTCACCCGGGCGGATAAACCGTCCACTGCGAGTTTCGCTAAAAACTCTGTCGGTGTCATTCCGTTTTCTGGTTTATAGCGTGGGAGTTTGGTCTCTCCAAAGCGAAAATCAAACTGACACATATCGGCGATTTTTTGTGTATTGGAGATCGCCTCGGGTGTCTCACGGAACAACCGCTCCATCTCGAACGTGTTCTTATAATAAAATTCGTCCGTTTCAAAACCGATTGGTTTTCCCTCCGTGATGACATTATTTGTTTGTATGCACATAAGGATGGCTTGGGTTTCCGCATCTGCTTTTTTCAGATAATGAACATCGTTCGTAGCAACGAGAGGGATACCCGTTTTCTCTGCGATTTTTCGGATACCGCTGCACACGATATCGTCATCATTCAATCCGTGATCCTGCAGTTCAAGGTAAAAATTCCCACGTCCAAACATACGGTCGAGACGGATGGCATATTCTTCGGCTTTTTCGTAGTCGCCCGAAACGATACAACGCGGAATGAATCCCGCAAGACAC
Source organism: Eubacteriales bacterium (assembly GCA_045647965.1). Classification (GTDB taxonomy): domain Bacteria; phylum Bacillota; class Clostridia; order Oscillospirales; family CAG-272; genus UMGS1696. The sequence continues at coordinate 1,044 of JAZRNC010000211.1, forward strand.
GCAGAAAGGCAAATAAGACCTTCTGTATGCTTTTCGAGAAGTTCAAGATCAATACGCGGTTTCGAATAAAAACCGTCTGTAAACGCTTTTGAGACGAGGTAGGTGAGGTTTCCCCAACCTTTTGCATTCTTCACAAGAAGCACAAGATGAGAACTTCCGGCATCCATTTCCCTCTCTCTATCATACATACTGCGTCTGGAAACGTAAACCTCACATCCGATGATCGGTTTTATTCCCTCGGAAATACACGCTTTATAAAACGCCACAGCACCATACAAAACGCCGTGATCTGTAATCGCAACTGCCTTATGTCCTGCGGCTTTTGCGGCCTTCGGTATATCTGTAATTCGGCATGCGCCGTCAAGTAGACTATATTCACTGTGTAAATGAAGATGAACGAAGTCTGCCATGTATTTCCTCCTTATTCTTTTTATTTTTTCTTTTTATTTTTCCAGTTCGTTTTGTGCGGCTGCGAGGATTTTGTCAAGTCGATGCTTAACCCCCGATTTCGAAACAGGGGGACTAAAGAGTTTTCCGAGATCGGCAAGGGATAACTGCTCATTCTTTAGTCGAAGAAGAGCCGTTTCGCGCAGATCTTCGGAAAGAGAGTCGATCTTTCCTGTTTCCACAAGATAGTTGATCGCTTCCGTGTATTTTTTAACTGCGGCAAGCTGCTTTTCAATATTGGCGGTGTCGCAGTTGACCTGTCGGTTGACAGAATTGCGAAATTCGCGCATAATTTTGCTATTCATCAAATTGAATGCCGCTTGTGATGCGCCAATGAACACGAGAAAATCTTCAATCGCCGTGCTCTCCTTGAGATACAGTACGTGGCGGGATTTTCTCGTCGTTTTTTTGAAGTCGAATCCGGATTCCGAGAGAATATCGAGGACTTCATCGGCAAATTCTTCATTTGCAAAGGAGAAATCGAGATGATAAGATTTCTCGGGATCGGTCATCGAACCGAATCGAATGAACAGCACACGAATGACCACATTTCTGCACTGTTCGCATTTTGCGTGGTCGTATATTTCACGCAATGAGAAATCTGAGGTAAACTCAAATTCTTCGATTTTGCGATACATATTACGACAGCATTTTTTCTTGATTTCTTCCGCTATCAGTTGATTTTTTAATTTTTTAGAAAAGGATTCCATTATTTCACGTAAATAATTTCACACTCGATGTCACAGCCAAAGCGCTCTGCGATGACTTTTTTTATATGATCAATCAGCGCGAGAACATCGGATGACGTAGCACCGCCTTTATTGATAATAAAACCTGCGTGCTTTTCCGATACTTCCGCACCGCCGATACGATATCCTTTGAGTCCCGCTTCATCGATCATCTGGGCCGTGAATCTGTCAGGACATCTTTTGAATACGCTTCCGGCACTCGGAAAATCAAGGGGTTGTTTGGTGATTCGGCGGGTCATTAAATCATTCATCACCGCCTCGATCTCATCGCGTTTTGCCTCTTTCAGACGGAACGATGCGGATAGAACCACATAAGGATTCTTACGATATATGCTTTCACGATAGCCAAAACAATGCTCGCTTTGCGGGATAGTATGTACAGTGTGATTTTTTAGATCGAGGTACGTACTATCACACAAAACGTGTGCAATTTCTCCGCCATATGCTCCCGCGTTCATATAGACTGCTCCACCAACGCTTCCGGGAATTCCATAGGCAAACTCAAGTCCAGTAAGCGAATAATCTTTTGCTTTTTTGGAAACAGCGGAAAGAAGAGCGCCGGCACCAGCCGTAATCGTTTCCCCATCCTGTGTAATACCGTTCAGCCCTCCAAGAGAAACAACTGCTCCACGGTATCCTTCGTCATCAAACAAAACATTGCTTCCATTACCGAGAAAAAATACCCTAACCCCAAGTTCGCGAGTCATAGCGCAAAGATCGACAAGGGATTCCACGTTTTGCGGAATAAGATATAAATCGGCTGGGCCGCCAATACGAAATGTAGTATGGCGGCTCATCGGTTCACTGTATTTTACTGTAATACGATTCTCATGACCATCGTTGTATTCTTTCAATAAACGATCAAGAACGAGTATATCTTTTGTCAAAATTGCCTCCGTAATTTACAGAATATCGCAAAGATCCATCAACTTTTTCACGGAATACGTCAGTTTTCGTCCGTTATCGGATTCCGACTTCGGATTAAAACGACAGATATCGAGTCCATACCCGATCGCTCCGTCGCAATCGGACGTCAGCGAATCTCCAATGACAAGATATTTACTGAGATCCTTGTCTCCTATCTTCGCTATCACGTAATCAAAGTAGCCCGGTGCAGGCTTGGAATACCCCATATCTTCGGAGATGAACACTTCTTCAAAGAAGCCATTCAATTCGGAACTCGCAAATCTTGCCTTCTGGATTCTCGATATGCCGTTGGTAATCAGAAACAGTCTGTACTTCTGCGAGAGAATTCTGCAGATCTCCACAGCATCTTCAATCAAACACGTTTGCTTTCCGAGGTTTTCCATATAGTTCGTACTCATCTGCGAAACAGTGTCTTCAGAAACGCTCTTCGGATCGACCGTGAAAAGAAGTTGGCGAAATCTTTCTTTTTTGAGAAGCTCAAGTGTCGTTTCTTTCTTTTCAAGTTTTTTCCAAAGTGCATCGTTGATCTCAGAATATGTCTCGTATAAGGCTTCGCTGTGATCGATCCCCTGTTCGTTACACGTTAGATAAAATGCGTTTTTTTCCGCGAGAGAAAAGTCAAAGAGAGTATTGTCTGCGTCAAATAAAAGATATTCGTATTTTTTCATAATTATTTCGAGAATTTATGATACGTTTTCTTTCCTTTACGAACGATGACTCCGTCACCCTCAAATTCCTCTGCAGCAATCGCAGCATCAAGTGCATCGATTTTATCTTCACCAACGAATACACCACCCTGGGTAATAAGACGGCGTGCTTCGGATTTGGATGCAGCAAGTTTTGACTTAATGAGCATATCAATAACCAAGATCTTTCCGTCTGCCGTATAAACAACGCCGTCCTCCGACTTGTAATGCTCGTTGTTTTTGTCAACGATTATTTCAGAAAGGCTATCACATCCACCGAAGAGCAATCTGCTGATTTTCGTTATACTTGCAGGGAGCTTTACAAC
>JAZRNC010000212.1:0-8699 GCA_045647965.1 Eubacteriales bacterium
CGACTTATACTTCGGCTACCCATATGGGTTCTTCCGCTCGTGCTGCAAACATTGTATAATTTATATGGGAGAATATATTTTTGGAGGATAGTATGTCTATAGGTTCAAAAATTAAACAATTACGAATTGCAAGAAAAATAACACAGGAGCAACTTGCTTCTAATCTTGGAATCACCTCCAAGGCTGTTTCTCAATGGGAATGTGATAGGACTTCTCCCGATATTTCTCAAATCCCCGCTTTGTGTAATTTCTTTCAAATATCCGCTGATCAGCTATTGAATATTAGCCTGCCAAAATCCGAAGAGGAAAAGCAGGATATTTTGCACAGATATTATGATCTGTCAAGGAAAGGGTATCTAAAGGAAGGCTGGCAACTTTTGCAAGAAGGCATTGCCAAATTCCCGAGTGATTACTCCATTATGATCCATTTATCTCTCTGCGGAGACAGAATGTGCAAATTTTCTGAAATCACACGCGAGGAAAAAGACTCTATCCGCCATCAATGCGCCGAATATTGCAAAAGAATTTTGGACGGCTGCACAGATGATTTCATTCGCCATGCCGCCGTATCTAATCTTTGTACTTATTATGCCGAAAAAGGCGAAATACATAAGGCAGAGGAACTTGCTGGAAAGATGCCTGTTATGGTTATGAGTCAAGACTTTTTGTTTGCGAATATATATAAGGGCACCAAGAAGAACGAAGCAAATCAAAGATTGAAATCGAATCTTTTACAGTTTATGTTAAAAAGATTCGATTCAAATCACAAATTGGATACCGGTGAAAGATTATATTCTTCAGATGATTTGGATGCACTGAGAAAAAAGAAAATCGCTCTCTTAGAGCTATTGTTTGAGGACGGCGATTTTGGATTTTACAGCGGCGGTCTTTCTGCTTTTTACGAAGAAAGTGCACGCTACTATGCATCCGCCGGTGATGTCGAAAAAACATTAGATTGCTTGGAAAAAGCAGCGCATTTGGCAATAGACTTTATTACCTTTGTACAGAATGGAACTTTTACTCACACATCGCTCTTTCTCAAAGGAATGGTTGAAACATCGAGTAACGTTTGTTTGAATGGTGACGAAAACCAAGTCGAGTATATTCTGAAAAATATGAAACAAAAAGAATACGATATCGTTCGTAAAACAGAAAATTTCAAACGTATACATGATGCGCTGGAACCGTATGTTAAAATCAAATTATGAGTAAAAATCTTAAACACTACGATAAAGATTATTACGAATACACCGAGTTGCTATCATTGGGAAACGTGTATTATATACTAATATCCAAAAGATTGCTGATAAAACCGATGATACCGATATGGGCATATCTTTTGGCATTGTTTTTGGTGCGCAGTAATATATTTTTTGCTATGGTTGGATTGCCCTCACTTATTGTTTTTTCTGTTTTCTTGGTGATGTTTTTCCCTCTGTGGGAGGCTTGCAATGTTTCTGCGAAAGCATATATTACGTTTCACAGCGTTTCCATCTTGCTAATAAAGATCGTTTCCATCCCCGTTTCTATGTTGCTGGAGGTATTATGGACTTTATGTTTTTAAATAAAGGCGAGCAAACGATCGTTGATTTTGATGTCAGATCGGAGATTGTATCTAAGGATAAGTTTTTTGAACGTGCAAAAAAATATATCAGTACCGATAATGAAACATTGCTCCACAGGCAATCACTATTTACGGATATACTGAAAATTAATGGTTTGTCAGATTTTTTGAAAACGCTTTCCGAAAAACTTACGGAATACGAATCGTTAATGAAATATAGTCAAGCCACGAACATGGAAGAAAAGCTGCACCGCGTTTTATATCCAAGCGTTTATATCGAGCTTGTCAAATTTATTTACGAAACGCTTTCCGCGTTCAAAGAAAAAATCACATCGGAGTCACTAAATCATCTTTATAACCTTGCTAAAAACGATATTGAATCCGATGAATATAAACGTCTTGAACGTTACTATGAGAAAAATACCGCCAGACTTCGCTCGGTCAACAGTGTAACGATTGGCGTAAATCTCAACGCCTTATATCAACCCACAGAAGCAGGGATAATCTCCTTAAATAAAGAAACATTCAAGTCGGGAGATCTGCTTGACCGGATTATTAAGCTGGATTTTGAAAAAGATGATTTTCGTTGTATAGCACCAATCACCGTTATTGATAAAAAGCTGGGTTTTCAAGAGAGTCAACAAGTAAATTATGCTTTTCTAAAAGCTATGGAAAAGGTCTTGGACAGCGGAATTCACCATTGCAGTAGCCGCACTCTTAATTATATTCGAGGAAGGCTTGCAAAGTATTTTGAATATTTTGACTCTCTGAAGTTTGTGGTTGAAGCAATTAAACGCATAGAGTTGTTTAAAGAAAAGAATATCCCGTTGTGCTTTCCGAAAATTAGCTCTGATAGATCATTTAATGTTGTGACATTATATGACAATACACTGTGTCGCACAAAGGACAAGAAAGACATCGTCTCCAATACGGTAACCCTTGAAAATAATATATGTTGTTATATTTTAACGGGACCTAACAGCGGCGGTAAAACAGTATTTATCAACTCGCTTGCCGCTGCACAATATTATTTTCAGCTCGGCATGCCAATTCCCGCAAAGGAAGCAACCTTGCCGATATGTGATGCCATATATAAAATATCTGTTGAAGAACAGGCAAACGTCAATTTGGTTGGACGTTTTGAAAAAGAGTGTATTTCGCTGTCCGAGGTTTTAAAGAAATTTACTGAAAATAGTTTGGCACTTGTTGATGAAGCTTTCACCTCAACTTCTGCAACGGAAGCCGTACCAATAGCCGCAAACTTTATTAGTAAACTTTGCAAGATTGGTGGCAAGTGTGTTTTTATCACACATCATCACGAGCTTTGTGAAACAGAACCCAAGATTGCCGAGTGCGGCGAAAGGATAGGCTATCTGCATACCGAGGCATACGGTGATCGACGAACCTACGCTATTCGAAACGGAAAATCTGAATCCGGCAGTTATGCACAGAGCATTGCTAAAAAATATGGATTGATAAGGGAGTAAGAAACTCTCTTTGGGAAAAGAAATTGCGGTATTCGTTTATCAATGTACACTTACTCATTGCCGAAGAAAGTTATATAAGAAAAAGCCGAAATGGATTTATTTCCGTATCGGCTTTTTTAACTGATCTTAAGAATACAACGCATAACCCACGGGGATTTTTGTTTTATTTTTCATTTCATAAAAAAAGTAACAAAAACAAGTGGATTTTAATTACCAAATATGGTATACTGTTTATATAGTTATTACGCTGAGGGAAGGGATAAAAATGATTCACAAAACCGTAAGAATCCTCTTTATATTCATTCTTATGCTTCTCCTCGCTCTTTCAGTTTCGGCAGAAGAAGCTCATTATTTGGACACCACCGCAGAGATCCGCGAATTTGTCGCCCCCGAGCTTCTGACGGACGGCAATCAGCGCACGTTCACATCCGCGAAGGAGGAAGCGACGATCACGCTTCAGCGAAGTGACGGAATCCTCGCGGTATACGTCGTTTTCAATAAAATCCCCTCAGAATGGACGATATCCACCGGAGACACAAGCGTAACGTGCGGGCAGAATCAATTTTTGCACGAATTTGTAGACATCGAAAAATTGTTTGGAAACCATCCGAAATCCGTAACGCTCACTTTTCCTGCCGGAACCGTCATCGAAGAAGTATATGCGTTCTCGAACGGTACTCTTCCCGATTGGGTTCAAATCTGGGAAGCACCGTGCACGGAAGCAGACATTCTGCTCTTATCTTCTCACTCAGATGATGAACAGTTATTCTTCGCGGGACTGCTCCCCCTTTACGCCGGGGAACGGGGTCTCGACGTGCAGGTTGTTTACTTGGTGAATCATTTTGATACGAATGACAGACCACACGAGCAGCTTGACGGTCTTTGGGCGGTCGGTGTACGTCATTATCCATTGATCTCCGAATTCCCCGATCTGTATTCCGAATCTTTCGAGGAGGCGCTCACCGCATACCAACAGTACGGATATACTTACGACGATTTTTGTGAGTACATCACGAACGCCATCCGAAGATTTCGTCCTCAAGTCATCGTTTCACACGCTGAAAACGGCGAATACAGCCACGGAACGCATATGTTGTGCTCCGCGGCACTAAAAGAATCCATACTCTTTGCCGCAGATCCCGAAAAATACCCCGACAGCGCCACAACTCTTGGAATATGGGATACCAAAAAAACGTATTTGCATCTCTATTCCGAAAACAAAATCGTGATGAATTACGATATCCCCCTCGAATCGTTTGGTGGCAAAACCGCCTTTGAAGTATCTCAGGATGGATTTTCCTATCACAAATCCCAGCATTGGATGCGGTTTTATAAGTGGCTGTACGGCACGACGGAGGCACCGATCACGAAAGCATCACAGATCACCGACGCCTCCCCTTGTTCCTTTGGATTATACCGTTCCACCGTCGGCGCGGATGTTCTTGGCGGAGATTTTTTCGAAAATCTGAAATCATACCGCACACAGCGCGAAGAAGCAAAAGAAGATAAAGAAACAGATACGGGATCCGACATAGTGCCTCCGATGGAATCGGGTAACCAGACGGGCCCCACCAATCCTCCAAACGACGACCAGGGAAAAGATAAGAATATCTCCACTTTTCCCACGCTCCCTGCCATCTTTTTGATCGCCGTTATAGCATTCCTCATACTGGGCGTCCATATTTCCGTTTCAAGGCAAATACAAACGACAAACCAAACAAAAAAACATTCACGGAGAAAATAAAATGAATATTTTTGATCAGGTAACCGTGGTAATCCCCTCTTACAAGCCGGACGAGAAGCTACTCTCAACACTTGAGAGCGTACTTTCCGTTGGTTTTACGGATATCCTCGTGGTAGATGACGGAGGCGGCGAAATATACGCTCCGATTTTTGAAAAAGTAAAACAAATTCCTGCGTGTACCGTCCTGCATCACCCCGTCAACAAAGGAAAAGGTGCCGCACTAAAAACGGCATTCACTTATTATCTTGAAAACCGTCCAAATTCCTATGGCGTGGTAACGGCAGACGCTGACGGACAACATCTTGCCAGTGACATTCTGAACGTTTCCAAAGCGATGCTCGAAGACCGTGCCGTCGTGCTCGGGTGCCGTGATTTTTCTGATCCGGCCGTTCCCCCAAGAAGCAAAAGCGGAAACCGCATCTCACGTTTTTTGTTCCGCGCTATGCTTGGCCGCTCCATCTCCGATACTCAAACAGGGCTCCGTGCGATCCCGCGAGAATATCTCGACGAGATACGAAAGTTGCCTGGGGATCGTTATGAATACGAAACACAAATGCTGTTCCTGATTGCCCGCGAAAAGATCCCCATGAGTGAACGTACAATTCAAACGGTGTACATTGACAATAACGCCTCCTCGCATTTCCGAGCCATCCGCGACAGTGCCCGTATCTATGCTCTACCGCTGCGCTTTTTGCTCTGTACCTTCCTCGCAGCCGTCATTGATGTTCTCGCGATTATTTACTTATTTGACGCTCTTGCCCCTCTTCTTCCGCTTTATACAGCGCCCCTTCTCGTTCTCGCGAGTGCCAGAATTCTGTCAGGAAGCGTTCATTATCTTCTGAACACGAAAAAGGTATTCACGCACCACCGCGCAACCCTTCGTTCCTATGGACGCTTTGCTGTTTTTTCCTCTGTCCAGTTCTTGATTCAAGCTGCAACCGTGTACGCTGTTCTTCTTCCGTACATATTACAGTTCTCCAGAATGAGTCCTATGGTACCACTTTCGAACATCATCGGTTTTCCCGGGATTTCCGATCCGTTTACGATTCTGTTTATCCGAATCGTAGTAGGCATCCTCTTATTCTTCCCGAGTTTCCGGATCCAGCATAACCACGTATTTATCAACAAAAAAGGAGACCGCAAATGAATTTTTTAAATCCGTACGAAATTCCGGTTCTTGACTTTATAAAAGAACATATTGCCTGCCCGTTCCTTGACGCCGTAATTCCGCCCATCACCCATCTTGCAGAAGCAGGAATTTTCTGGATCGTTCTTGCCATTGTACTGCTCTTTTTCAAGAAAACCCGCATGGCAGGAGCCGCTATGGGACTTGCACTGATCTTCGGTTTGGTAATCGGAAACATTACGCTGAAACCACTGATCGGCCGTATACGCCCCTACGATTTTAATCCCGACGTCGTTTTGCTTGTGGAAAAACTGTCCGACTTCTCCTTCCCATCGGGGCACACTCTCGCCTCCTTTGAAGGTGCCGGCGTGTTGATGATGACACACCGCAAAACACTTGGATACCCTGCCCTCGTTCTTGCTGTAATCATCGCATTTTCAAGATTATACTTATACGTTCACTACCCCTCCGACGTTCTTGTCGGCATTCTTCTCGGTCTTGTCTTTGCGTATGCGGCAGTCCGTATCGTAAACCTCGTAGCCGCGCGTATCACTCAAAAACAAAAATAACACAAGGAAAACCACTTCAATGAAAAGAAAACTGAAAATTCCGTTCAAAAATATATTTTGTATTTACCTCGCTCTTCTTCTTGGACTATCGGTCATTGCTATCGTTTACGTCCGATTGCTGCTTGGCAATTACGAAGAATCGCAACCGGAAAAACGAATTAAAGAACAAATCGATCTGCTCGAAACGTATGCTGATAACGGCTCGATTTGGTACGAATACGATTTTCCAGACGTCACCACCAGTGAGTATGAATCTCTTGATCTCAAACAGCTCTACCGCGAGGCGTACGCCTCCAAAAACGTCACCTACGCGCTGAAACCTGGTACACTGAGTGAAGACAGCCTTATATATAACGTCCTCCACAACGATGTTCCGATCACAGAAATCACGCTGCGCAGTGTGGGAGAGCCGATCACAAAACTTGCCGTCTTCACCATTCAGGAATGGGAAGTTGCAGAAACAAAATTCGTCGCCAATCTAAAAGACTATAAGATCACCGCTCCGCAGGATTTCACCGTCTCCGTCAACGATATCGTACTGACCAAAGAAATCGCTAACCCACAGAGCGACGGCACGGTTTTGTACACCGTGAAAGGAATTTTCCACGAACCGAAGATAGAGATCACCGATCACAACGGTCAGAAAGCTTCGTACAAAAAATCCGGAACCAGAATCAAAACGGAATTCTACGATTACTCCCTGACCATTCCTGCGTCTCTCACGGTAATGCTGAACGGGGAAAAACACAACGGTACCCCCACCGATGACGGAATGATTCATCACGAAATTCGCTCGACGCAAAACCCCGATGTTAAAATTAGTGATGCCTTCGGAACAACCGTATCTTTCAGCGGCGGAAACCATCTCCCTCTCACTTACTATACCATTACCGCTCCTGACACGTATAAAATTACCGTAGACGGTGCCGCACTCCCCGACTCCATCGTTACCCTCACCGAAAATCCGGACTACGAAGCGTTCAAGGCCTACACCACAGTACTTCCGAAAATTGCTTCCTACGAAATCGCAGTCCTCAAGGATAATGCCGACGTAACGATCGTTGACAAAAATGGAAAAACGGTAGAATGGGACAAAACACTTCACACGCTCGATCTTACCAAGGTAAAGAGCGGTGCTCCGCTTCCGGACGAGATTTCATCCGTACTTGATGTATGGGGAGTCGCAAGAAAATGGAGTCTGTTTATGTCTTCCGACCTTGACGGAGCCAATTACGGATTCTGGGAAATGGCGAAGCATCTCATAAACGGTTCTTACCTGTACGACGTCGCGTTCAAATGGGCAACCAACATCGATATTACTTTTATCAGTATCCACTACTTACAGAACCCGCCGTTTACCAATATTGTAATGGAAAATTTCGAGTGGCTGACCGACACGTGTTTCTCCATCGAAATTGCCTTTGACAAAAATATGGTCGTTTTAAACGAACCTTTGGTAGACTCAATGCACAGCACATTCACCTTTGTCAAATACGAAGGTCAATGGAAATTAGTTCAAATCAAGGAGATCGTTGAATAATGCAGAATTACAATGTCTCTTCCAACCAATATCATCCGCCTCGTCCGAGACCACAAACACCGAAGAAACAGCCCACGTATAAAAAAGTAATCACGATCGTCATTCGTGTGGTCGCGATGCTTCTCACCGCTGTCCTCTTTCTCGCCGGAACTCTTTTCATCTCGCTCAAAATGATGTGTTCCGACGCTTCGCCGTCCGCACAAAGAATGTTCGTTACCACAATTCTTGAAACCGGACAGCTGAAATTTCTTGCCTCTTGGTTCCTCAGTGCAGAGGAAATTCAAGCAATCGTCAACACGAACTCAATGAAGGAATTCAACGAAGAAGTAGACGACAGCCTCATCAACGTCGGTGCTTCGGGAAGTTTTGATATTTCCACCGGAAACTCACCCGATGCAGGTAAACCGATCGAAATCGTGGAAATCTCCGGTCCTTCTTTCTTTGGCACGATGCTCATCGTCAAAGATCCGTCCAAGGTAAGCCTTGCTACCATTTATCCGTGGAAAGCTGAAGGAGTCACGCTCGATAAACTCGTCAAGGATAGCGGCGCTATCGCCGGTATAAACGGCGGCCTTTACAATTCCTACAATAATACCGGAGGCTCTCCGTTTGGCGTTGTCGTCAGCAACGGGGAATTGCTTATGAACTCTCCACAGGAATTCCCGGGGC
>JAZRNC010000213.1:0-10474 GCA_045647965.1 Eubacteriales bacterium
TCTGCCACTGCGATCATCTCATATTGCGCGTGGCAATGGTTTTCCCACAAGATCGGATAATCGATCTTGCTTTCAATATATTCAAATTCAAAATCATTCGTCTTTACACTGTATATCACAAAAACCACCGTCCTTTTGATATAGTATATCATATATTTGCAAGATAAGCAATATAAAATGCAAAATTAATCATATACATATCTTTTATTTGGTGATATAATAAAAATATAGAATATGGAAAGGTATGTTCTCAGATGATTGAAAATGCAATTCCAATAGGCGAAAAAACAATCTGCAACCGCGTGGTATTACAGCCAATGGAGGGCTGTGACTGCCATATGGACGGAAGTCCAAGTGAGCTGACCGTTGAAAAATACAAAAAAGCCGCAAGAAGTGGGGCGGGCGTGATCTGGTTTGAGGCGAACGCCGTTTGCCCCGAAGGAAGAACCAATACAAGACAGATGATGCTGACCGAGGAAAATCTTCCGCAGTTCAAAGCTTTAGTGCAGAAAATGAGGGAGATTGCAAAGAGAGAATGCGGTATCTCGCCCATCTTCATTTTGCAATTGACCCATTCGGGCAGGCAGAGTATTGTTCCGATGATCGCCTACCGTCATCCGCTTTATGAGGAAAGACGACCCGTAACAGACGAAAACGTCGTAACCGACGAATATCTGGACACACTTCCCGAACGGTATGCCGAATCGGCGCGGTTGGCGGTCGAGGCGGGCTTTGATGGCATGGACGTCAAGTCCTGCCACGGATATTTGTTTCAAGAACTGTTGTCTGCGTTCACGCGTGACGGACGGTACGGCGGACGCTTTGAAAATCGCATAAAACTGTATGTTGATTGTATCAATGCGGTAAAAAATACAATTCCCGATACTATCCTTTTGACTACACGCTTAAGTGTTTCGGACATGGTGCCAAAGCCATACGGATTCGGAACAACGGAAGATAATGAGCTTGATCTGACAGAACCCGATATGCTTATTGAGCGATTGGTCAAAGAAGGTATTCAAATCCTGAACGTGACTGTGGGCAATCCCTATTACAATCCTCACGTAAACCGTCCATACCGAAAAGGCGGTTACGAGCCACCCGAGACGGCGCAAGAAGGACTTGCCCGATTTGAATACATAGAAGGACATATCAAAGAAAAATTTCCGACGCTTACGGTAGTCGGTTCGGGGCTTTCTTATTACCGCGACGATCTGATGGAGCAGTCCGAGCGTCAGCTTTCGGACGGTGTATGCGATCTAGTGGGATACGGCAGAATGTGGCTGGCGTACCCGACGTTTTACAGAGACTATTTAAACAGAGCGTTTGATCCGAAAAAATGCTGTCTTACTTGCTCCAAATGCACCGAGCTGATGCGTGCGAAGCAGGTCTCGGGCTGCGCGGTGTTTAATGAATATTACAGAAATCTTTACAAAACTATAAAAAATTAATCAGGAGGTTTCTATGTTTCTTTCATTTTTAAAAAATAACGATCTCACCAAATACAGCTTTTCTTCAGAGTTGTTTCCAACGGTAACCGACAGAAACTTCTGGGACAATTTTCAAAACGACACCTGCATCGGCATTGCAGAAGCGGAGATAAACTACGAGTGGCCCATCATTAAGGCTACCGATTTTATGGAATTCAACAAAAGCGGTAACCGCACCGTTATGGAGCAGATACATTTTGACCGCCGAAACCATCTTGTCCTCTTTGCCATCGCGGAGCTGAAGGAGAACAAGGGGCGGTTTATACCTGCTCTCGTTAATGGGCTTTTCACTATTTGTGAAGAGAGCTATTGGGGTCTTTCGGCTCATTACATTCGCGGCGCGAAAAACATTCCCTCGCCCGAGCATCATTATATCGATCTGTTCGCCGCCGAAACGGCCGAGCATCTTGCTATGATAATTACTTTGCTTCGCAAGCCCCTTCTCGACTTTTGCCCCGAGATCGTTGACCGCGTGGAATACGAGCTTGACAGCCGTATCAAGACACCCTATGAGAGCAGATACGATTTCTGGTGGATGGGGTACAGGGACAAGGCTGTCAACAACTGGAACCCTTGGATAATATCAAACGTTCTCACCGTGTTTTTACTGACCGAGTGCAATCAGCGCAGAACGCAAAAAGCTATCGGAAAGATGCTTTCGGAAATACAGTATTATTACAACTCTCTCCCCGATGACGGCGGTTGTGACGAGGGCCCGGGATATTGGGGAAGGGCAGGCGCTTCCTTGTTTGAATTTCTCTATCAGTTGAAGGCTTCTACCAAGGGTAAGCTTGATCTTTTTGGTGACGCAAAGATCGGTCATATTGCCGATTATCTCAAAAAGGTACATATAACCGCGGATATATTCGTTAACGTAGCCGATGCCCATGCCATGGGCAAGGGTTCTCTTTTGGTACTTCTCTACGGCTTTGCCAAAGAGACGGGGCAAAAGGCTCTGATGAATTTCAGCGTGGCGGCATACCGGGAAAGGACCGTTACCGCAAGTCCGCTCAATCATAACAATCGCACTATGAGAAGATTGATATACAGCTCGGAGTTTCTCCGCGAAATGGAAGCATATGAGCCGACCTATCCGTTGCACGGTGAGCTTGAATATATGCCAAGCCTTGAGCTTGCCGTATTGCGAAAGGGAGATCTCATCCTTTCGGCAAAGGGCGGGTTTAATAATGAAAGCCACAACCACAACGACGTGGGAAGCTTTACCTTATACGACGGCATGACTCCCGTTCTCGTTGATATCGGTATTTCTACCTACACCCGCTTCACCTTTGACGGCTCAACCAGATACGTTATGATACCGTGGACGAGAGGATCATATCACAATATTCCTATGATCAATGGTTCGGAGCAGCCCGCGGGGCACGAATACAGAGCTGACAGATTTGAAGCCACCGAAAAGGAGATCCGTATATCATATCCCAACGCCTACCATCCGGATGCTTTGATAAATGGGCTTACCCGCTCTCTTGAGTTGACCGACTCTGCCCTTTTGATCAAGGACACCTTTGATTTTGCCGATTGTGAGAAGCAAAGTCTTTGCGAGGTGCTGATGAGCGTTCTTCCGATAAATATAGAAAACAACACCGCAGTTATAGATGGGCGCTACAGAATAAGCGCAAGCGTTGGTTCCTTCCGTTATGAACGTATCCCCTTTGAGGACGGTCACCTTGAAAGGGATTGGAACACCGATGCCTGCTACAGGCTGCTACTTGAATGTGAAGGCGAGAAAAAAATTTGTATGAAAGTGGAAAAAATATGAAAACCGCTATCGTCACCGGTGTCGCGGGCGGCATCGGAAAAGCAAGCGCCATTCTGCTTGCCAAGAAAGGATATTCTGTTGTGGGAATGGGGCGGAGCGAGACACCCGACCTCTCGGATTTCAAAGGATTGGATCTAACCTACGTTTCAGGAGATATTTCATCAGGCGAGGATCGAGCAAGGCTATTTGATACGGCAGTTGCCAAAGGAGAGATTTCAGTCCTTGTCAACGTGGCAGGCGTTGCTCCCAAGGTACGCCGTGACATTTTGGAGATGACCGAGGAAAGCTACGATTACGTTATGGGTATCAATACCAAGGGAACGCTTTTTTTGACACAGCTTGTAGCAAATGAAATGGTAAGGCAAGGAAATGGCGGTTCTATCGTCAATATTTCCTCCTGTTCGGCGTACACCAGCTCCACAAGCCGTGGGGAATATTGCATTTCCAAGGCAGGCGTGAGCATGATCACGAAACTCTTTGCCGACCGACTGGCAAGCGAGGGAATCACGGTCAACGAGATCTGCCCCGGTATCATTGCCACGGGAATGACAGCAGCAGTGAAAGAAAAGTACGACAATCTGATTGCAGGCGGTCTTGTTCCGCTTGGCAGATGGGGACAACCCGAAGATATCGCAAAAGCAGTAGTGGCTCTTTGCGACGGTACGTTCGGCTATACCACAGGGCAGTCCTTGATTCTTGACGGGGGCATGCACATCAGAAGATTATGAAAAAGAGATATCATGCCCTCATCATCGGTACGGGTTGTGCAGGATTTAATGCAGCTGACAAGCTCTATGACCTCGGTGTGAGGGACATTGCCATCGTTACCGAGGGGCGCTTTATGGGCACCTCTCGCAACACGGGAAGTGACAAGCAGACCTACTATAAGCTTTCGCTTTGCGGCTCGGACGGAGACAGTGTGCGCGAAATGGCTGACACTCTCTATTCGGGCGGCGGCGTCATGGGTGAGCACGCTCTTTGCGAGGCGGCGTATTCGACACGTTGTTTTATGCGTCTTGTGGAGCTTGGAGTTCCATTTCCCACCAACGAATACGGCGAATACGCGGGCTACAAGACCGACCATGATCCTCGCACACGCGCAACCTCTTGCGGACCTCTTACATCAAAATATATGACAGAGGCTCTGGAGCGTTCGGTATTGTCCAAAAATATTGAGATAATAGATTTTCAAAGGGTTATTAAAATTATTACGGAGAATAACACAGTTACCGGTATTGCTTGTGTCAATACGGTAACGGGGGATATCTCGGTGATCGCTTGCCAAAATGTCATTCTCTGCACGGGCGGACCTGCGGGTATTTATAAAAATACGGTATATCCCGAAAGCCAGCACGGCGCTATGGGGCTTGCCATTGAGGCGGGGGCGACACTTTCCAATATGGAAGAATGGCAGTACGGCATTGCCAGCACCAAGTTCCGTTGGAATTTGTCGGGTACGTATCAGCAGGCATTGCCGAGATATATCAGCGTTGATAAAGACGGAAACGAAAGAGAATTTCTGTATGAGAAATTGGGTGACGAATCGCTTGGACTTATCTTCCTAAAAGGCTATCAATGGCCGTTTGACACCCGAAAGGTCGGCGGTTCGTCACAGATCGATCTGCTCGTGGCAGAAGAAATCAAAAGCGGAAATCGCGTGTATCTTGATTTCCTTCATGATCCTAAAGGATTGGAGAAAGGCTTTGACATTCTGCCTTTGGAAGCATACGAATATTTAGAACGTTCTGATGCACTGTTCGGCACACCTATTGTGCGTCTTGCGAAAATGAATATTGGCGCGATCGAGCTTTATACCGATCACGGAATCGATCTGTATCGTGAATACTTGGAGATCGCCGTTTGTGCTCAGCACTGCAACGGCGGAGTGGCAGTTGACGAAAATTGGCAAAGCGACGTGAGCGGTTTGTACGTTGCGGGCGAGGCGGCGGGAACTTTCGGTGTGTATCGCCCAGGTGGAAGCGCGCTCAACTCCACACAGGTGGGAAGTCTGCGTGCGGCGGAGCATATTTCGAAAAGGAAGGATCATCAATTGCCCCTGTCTGCTGATATGCCGCCTGCCGTCAAATACGGTCACTCAAACGTTGAAAAGATCAGAGACGAGCTTCAGACCGAGATGAGCTGTGTTGCCGACTTTGACAGAAGCACGGAAGGCATGAGGGTTCTACTTGACAAGGTCGACAAGCTATGCGACACGTTTTTTGATACGGTTACCATTGAGGATAAATCACAGACCGTAGAGCTTTTCAAGCTATACGATATGGTATTGACGCAACGCTCCGTATTATCGGCTATGCTCTGCTCGGCGGAAAATATCGGAACTCACGGCTCGGCGTTTGTTGACCGTATGCCCGATCAAGATCAGGAAAAGCCGAGAAGCACACGTACGTTGACAAAAGGTGCTCACTCCGAGCAAGCGCCGGTATCACTAATGCCTGTCCCGGAGCTGTGGTTCGAAACACTGTTGGCAAAAAAGAAACAGGAGATGGAAAATGAAAGATCAACCATATAGATTAGGTCTGGTGTCGGTATCCTTTCGACAGCATTCGCCAAAAGAAATTTTAGAAGCCGCAAAAGTGGCAGGACTTTCCTGTACCGAGTGGGGGAGCGACGTTCACGCCCCTTGCCGTGATATTGAGCGGCTGCGTGAAATTGCCAAGCTGCAAAAGGAATACGGTATTGTTTGCTCGTCCTACGGCACGTATTTCCGCTTGGGAGAGACGCCGATCGATGAATTGGAGAGCTATATTACCGCCGCAAAAATGTTGGGCACGGATGTTTTGCGCCTTTGGGGCGGAACAAAAAGCGGTGAGGAATACTCGGATTCAGAAAAACAAGAGCTGATAGATCAATGCAAAAATGTCGCGCAAATTGCGGAGAACGCTGATGTGACCTTGTGCCTGGAATGTCACAGAAAGACCTACACGCAAAGGCTTGACGATACGCTTTCGCTGATGCGAGAGATCAACTCACCACATTTCAGGATGTATTGGCAACCCTTCCAGTGGCAGGGCATAAAAGATAATCTGGTGTATGCCGAGGCGATAGCCCCATTCACCCGTCATATACACGTATTTCAATGGAAGGACAACGAGCGATTTTCATTGAATGACGGTGTAGAAGAATGGCGGGGATACTTGAACAAATTTTCCCCTCCCCGTACACTGTTGCTTGAATTTATGCCGAACGGAACAATAGAGGAACTTGCGGGAGAAGTCAACGCACTCAAATCGATCATAGGAGAAGATGTATGAAAGCAATATTTCTTTGCGAAAAAACAGATATGATATTTCGTGTTTACGATTCCAACACCGTTTGTGAGCTGCAAAAGCTAACGAATATCGAAAAAAGAATATACACAAAGGCAGACGTTCTCCGTGAGCCTGCCACATTCTCAAAGGTAGACGCCGTTTTTTCAACTTGGGGAATGCCCGAATTTACCGAAGAAGAGATCAAAAGCTATTTTCCATCGCTGAAATGTGTATTTTACGGAGCGGGATCGGTGCAGAACTTCGCCCGACCTTTCCTAAATTGTGGAGTAAAAGTCTTTTCCGCGTGGGCGGCAAACGCCGTGCCCGTGGCAGAGATGACCGTAGCGCAGATCATTCTTTCGAATAAAGGATATTTTTTAACAAATCGTCTCTATCACAAAAAAGGAAACCGAGCAGCCAAGGAAGCTTTCGGAAAATGTAACGGAAATTACGGCGAAACGGTGGGTATTATCGGCGCAGGAATGATCGGCAAGCTCGTCATTGAGATGCTCAAAGCGTACAAATTAAAGGTCATCGTATTCGATCCGTTTTTGCCCGATGAAAAAGCCACCGAGCTTGGTGTGGAAAAGTGTGAGCTTGCGGAAGTGTTTGAGCGTGCCTTCGTCGTGTCGAATCATTTGGCGAATAATGCACAAACCCAGGGAATGCTTCACTACGAACATTTTAGCCGTATGAAAGAAAACGCCGTGTTTATCAATACGGGACGCGGCGCGCAGGTGGTTGAAGAGGATCTTGTTCGTGTTTTGCGCGAACGCCCCGACCTGACCGCTCTGCTGGACGTGACCTATCCCGAGCCTCCTATTGAGAATCACCCTTTCTATATCTTGCCTAACTGTCTGTTGACACCTCATATAGCGGGAAGCGCAGGGGACGAGGTGGCTCGGATGGGCGAATTTATGCTTGCGGAATGTTTGGCGTATCTAAATGGAGAGCCCTGCCGCTATGAGGTAACAGAAAAAATGCTGGAAACAATGGCATAAGGAGAATTGCAATATGAAAGAAAAATATATCGAATTGATGGAAAAAGCTCTTTCCGCCTATACGGACGAGCATATATTGCGTTATTTTAACGATGTAAAAACGAACGGACTTACCGAACACGGCTTTCCGAGACTTACCGCTAATATAGGTATCCTCATCGCGCACGGTAGACGAAAGGATCTCCTTTCCATCTTTATCGAAATGATGGATGTGTGTTGCGATATGTTCCTTCGTCCCTATGTCAAGGCGGCAAATGATTTTTCGGTACGGGAGATCGTGTGCTGTATCAATGAGCTGGAGGACGCGGGAGCCGCAGATGCCAAGGACATTCTTCGGTGGAAGCAAAAGATTTCCCAAATTGTTCCAGAAGCCTGTTATGACGTGGTAGTGAAGGAAGAGGCCGACCGCTTCACCAACGTGGCAATCTATGGGGCGGTCAGCGAATATGCAAGATTTTATTTCGGTCTTGGCGAAAATCTTGACTTTATTGACCGTCAGCTTTCTTGTCAGTTACAGTGGATCGACGAAAACGGAATGTATCGGGACAACGAGCGTGAGACCGTTCATCAGCCGATCATGTACGATCTGGTTTCGAGAGGATTGTTTGCCATGCTGCTGCATTTCGGATACCGCGGAAAATATTACGAGCAGATCGACAACTGTTTGAAAAAATCGGGAATTTTGACATTAAAGATGCAATCTTCAAACGGCGAGATCCCGTTTGGTGGAAGAAGCAATCAGTTTTTGTTCAACGAGGCGTGGATGGCAGCGATCTTTGAATATGAAGCCAACCGCTACGCAAGAGAGGGAAATCTTCCTCTTGCCAAGGCCTTCAAGCACGCTGTGGCGCAGGCGTTGGCGGTGACTGAAGAATGGCTTACCAAGAATCCGATTCGACACATTAAAAACCGATTTCCTACTGAGACAAAATTCGGCTGTGAGGGTTATGCTTATTTTGATAAGTATATGATTACTGCGGCATCATTCCTTTATTCCGCGTACGTCCTTTGCGACGATGCGATACCGACGGCGGTTATTCCCGATCATGAGCCAGTAGTTTTCAAGACCTCCGAACATTTCCACAAGGTCTTTTTAAAGAGTGGTGGTTATATGGCAGAGATCGATACCAACGCCCACTCCCATTATGACGCAAATGGACTTGGCAGAATTCACAGAGAGGGCGCACCGTCGACGATTTGTCTGTCCTGTCCTTGCCCCGCAGAGCCTGGATATACGGTGGATATTGAAAAGCCCTTTGCTTTTTCAATGTGTTCAGCAATTCGCGAAAATGACTGCTGGCGCTTAAGTGCTGAGGAAAGTGTAAAATATGAAGTATTGGAGAGCAGAACGGACAAGGACAGTGCGTCGGCGACGATTCTATGTAACCTTGCCGAAGATCGGGTCGTCAAAGAATACTATACGGTCAATGAAAACGGCGTGGCGATCACAGTTGAAGGCGACGGCGAGATAGGTTATACACTTCCCGCGTTTTGTTTTGATGGGGAAGTATCCCCTGAAATCACCGTTGAGGAGCATTCCCTGACAGTGTCCTACGAGAACTGGATATGCAGATATACCACAAACGGAACGATTTCAGATCTCAATATTATCGCCGCCAATCGAAACGGACATTACCGTGCTTTTCTTGCATCCACACAAAACACTCTCAACGTGAAAATTGAGATTAAAAAACAAATATAACTGCGCAAAGAATTTTCGGGACGTCTGCAAAAAAGCAAATGTCCCGATTTTAGATTTGAGAATTGTTTTTCGTAATCAACATTATAGGAGCTATTGATATTTGTTATTTTTTTGATTGTGTTTACGTAATCTACCGCTGGAGCAAGGACTACTACTTTTTATCACAATATCAGTTAGGTCCACATACGATACACACTCGCCCCGAAGCTACTCTGCATCAGTTCGGGCGGTACGCTCAGAGATATTCCACTTTCTTGCCGCATCGCTTACGGATATATAATTCATTGTATTTCCTCCTACTATTTTTCTCAATACTATTATACCACACTATCGGCAAATATTATCGATGCGATTAACGTGTAAAATCATAGATATCGATGATCAATGAAAAACAGAATCTAAGATAAATATTTAAGAAAATAATTACAACAAAGTACACGAACTTTTTAGAGAGTTTGTCGAAAAGAACAAAAATATTTTAAAATGAACAACTAGAAATTTTTTCAATGTATTTATAATAAAAATGACTAAAAAATCCCCCCTAACCTGGATTGTACTTACATCACAATCCAAATCAGAGTACGTAAGGGATTTCTGTTTTGAAGTATATTAATTGTGATTTTTTCATTAGGGCAAATAAAGTTATACCGATTTTACAACTATTATTACTGGTTCCATCCACTATATATTTATCAGGCCCTTTTAGAAGCATACATTTACGCTCTCGGTGGTGTGAGAAGAAAAATTGGTTCAATATCATTTAAATATTAACGATTAAGTTTATCCCTACAGTAAGGCTTGTAACCAGCAAATGTTAAAAAATTATCATTTTGAGACATTGATCTATACATAACAAGAAGCTACTAAATTGGACAAAAAGGTCCAATTTAGTAGCTTTTCACCTTCTCTCAATAAACTCCACAACACTCTCCTTCGAAATCCTCCACCTATTCCCTATTCTAAATCCATCAATCTGCTTAGTATGCAGCAGGTTCAGCATCGTATTCTTTCCAACCTTCAGCAGCGCACAACACTCCTTGAAGGTCATTATTTCAGGTATATTTTTATACATAATACGTGTTCTCCTTTTAAAATTTGGTTTAATATAGTGTTCTTTTGTCCTCCGTGTTCCCCCTTGGTTTACGCAATTGCTTCATTTATGTTTATATATCATTCCTCCGGATATAAACCATATTAATATTATATATTGGAGGACAAAACTATGCCTGAAC
>JAZRNC010000214.1:0-21140 GCA_045647965.1 Eubacteriales bacterium
TCTACAACGCAATGCCCTACGAAGGCGTTGAAGCTCTCGTTGCATTTATGAAAGATTTTGCCGAAAAGAATCCTAAATAATCAATAACTTGAATCAATCCGAAAGAGGTTAAATTATGAAACAGATCAAACTCCTCAATAAGATCGCTCCCGTTGGTATTGCTCAGTTCAATAAAGATGAATTTGAAGTTTCCACGGCATTTGATGCACCCGATGCCATTATGGTTCGTTCCGCTGCTATGCACGATATGGAATTCAACAGCAATCTCCGTGCAATCGCAAGATGCGGCGCAGGCGTAAACAACATCCCTGTTGATGATTGCGCAGCTCGCGGTATCGTCGTTTTCAACACACCCGGTGCAAACGCAAACGGTGTTAAAGAACTGACACTTGCTGCTCTCCTTCTCGCTTCCAGAAACATCATCGGTGGTGTTGAATGGGCTAACACTCTCACAACAGACGTTGCAAAATCGGTTGAAGCCGGCAAGAGCGCGTTCGGCGGTTGTGAACTCGCAGGAAAAACACTCGGCGTTATCGGTCTCGGCGCAATCGGCGGTATGGTTGCCAACGCTGCAAAATCCATCGGTATGGAAGTTATCGGATGCGACCCCTATCTTACCGTTGAAGGTGCTTGGAGCCTTTCCCGTTCCATCAAAAAAGCGGCTACCTACGAAGAAATCTTCCGTGAGTGCGACTACATCACACTCCACGTTCCCGCTACCAAGGATACAAAGAACATGATCAATGCCGGTTCTATTGCTCTTATGAAGCAGGGCGTTAAGATCATCAACCTCTCCCGTGCTGACCTCGTTTGCGCGGCTGATATCAAAGCAGCTATCGCTGACGGTCACGTTTCCGCGTACGTTACCGACTTCCCGACGGAAGAAACGATCAACACACCCGGTATCATCACCATTCCTCACCTTGGTGCATCCACCGAAGAATCCGAAGACAACTGTGCAGTAATGGCAGCAAACCAACTCATCGAATTCTTAAACAACGGTAACATCCGCAACAGCGTAAACTACCCGAACATTGATATGCCCCGTTCTGACGCGCTTCGTCTCGTCATCCTCCACCGCAACATCCCGAATATGATCTCTCATATCTCCTCCACACTCGCAGCTAAAAATATCAATATTGAACATATGGCAAACCGTTCCAAGAACGATTATGCTTGTACTCTCGTTGATACCTATGCTGACGTAACGGACGACATGATTGCGGCTATGGAAGCTATGGAAGGCATTATTAAAGTTATCAAGATTGCGTAACCAAACAAAAAAATTCGGCATCAGTCACCCGAACTGATGCCGTTTTTTTATTCGATTTTATTTGACGATCAAGCGGGATTCAAGATAATAGCGTTTGCTTTCCGCTTCTCCCATGGAGAATGTCTTTCTCGGAAGAGTTCCGTTCTTCTCTACGTAGGAGAAAAGATCGTTTTTATCCATACCGTCGAGAGTGAATCCAACGTTTCCTCTCTGTTTTGCAAGTTCCGCCACAACGTCTTCTCCGTGAATATAGTCGCACGTAACGTTCGCATGTGTTTTTATGTATCCGTCGATGAAATTCTGAAGAGTGCCAACGGTGAGCGCGTGTGTTTCCTGCTTAAAAGACACGGACTTTACGTCGTCACCAACGATAATCTGAACAACCTGAGCGGAATCCGAAGCTACTTCCTCAGTAACAACATTCAAAGCACCAAGAAAATCTTCGGTATCACAGTTCTGTACAACGCGGTAAATCGGCTCAAACACGAGAGAATCGTCACCGAGCGCCGTGATTTCACAAAGAGCAAATCTTGCCGGATGATCCATCGATGCTCCGCTCTTTTTCAGATTTTCCCAATGTGCTTTGGCAGCCGCGAGAGAATGGTTTCCGTCTCCCATCGCGTACACGATCTCGCCCGTCGATTTTTCATATTCAGCAATCTTTTCGGTCAGAATCTCGGCAATCTTTCCCGTAATCTCATATCCCGTAACATGACCGCCGCCCTGCATCAGATCAAAATCATACGCCGTGGCACACTCCGTCTTCATAGAATTGAGTGCGGCAAATAAACCTACTTTATCGTCGATCAGAACCAAAATATGAGGAAGCTCGATTTTTGCCGATTCGCGCACCTTGCATCTTGACGGGATTCTTTCGACAACGGTCGCTTCCGTTGCGCGAATCTTCGAATGTGAGCCTACGTTATAGTCGTATTCCTCAAGATCCATCTTTCCGATCAAACCGTGACGAACCGTTCCGTTCGGAAGAGTCCGTTCAAGGTAAATATATCCGGAAACATTTTTCATGGAATCCGCCGAAAATGATGCCATATTATTTTGAATCTCACTTTTGCGTGATTCTTCAAGGGAGGTTTCGAGATACGCTTCGGGAAGAATATAATCATACGTGGATGGCTCTCCGTCTATGATCTTCACACAAGTTTCCCAGTATCCACGATCAGAGGTGAACTGGTCACAGGCAATGACCGCCCATTTCGTCATTTTATCTTTATTATCTGCGAATTTCGGCACGAGAATATCCGCACCACTAAAAACTGTTGTCGGTTTCATGAAAATAATCCTCATCTATGAAATATTAAATCGATTTTATTATATAGTAAAAATGACAATATGTCAAGGCAAATCCCACAAAAAGACTCCCACCACCGCTATTTCCCTCATTTTAGACCGTAATATTTTCATAAATTATTTAAAGCGACGTATTTTCGCTCAATTATGCTTTGTAATCTGTCAAAAAATAACATTGACAAAATACTTGTTTTTTCATATAATTTAATGTAAGTTAAAATAATTGTTTGAGGTTAAAATCGTGGAAAAAGAAACGTGCAATTTAAAGGTATTAAAATTCGGCGGCAGTTCTCTTGCCGATGCAGATCAGTTCAAAAAAGTTCGTGATATCATTACCAGTGACCCGACCCGTCGTTATGTGGTTCCCTCTGCGCCAGGTAAACGTTATTCCGGCGACACAAAGGTTACCGATATGCTTTACGAATGCTACAACGCTGCCAGTGAAAAAAAGGATTTTGACGATATTTTCAAAAAAATCTGCGAACGCTACGACTCCATCATCGACGGTCTTGCGCTCGACTACTATCTTTCCGATGAATATCAGCATATCAAATGGGCAATTATGCACCACGCAGGTCGTGACTATGCTGCCAGCCGCGGTGAATATCTCAATGGTTTGATTCTTGCTAAATATCTCGGTTTTGATTTTATCGATCCCGCTCAGTACGTGCGTTTTACTGACAACGGCGTTTTTGATGCGGAAATTACGAACAAACTTCTCTCTGCCGAGCTGAAAAAGCATGAAAACGGTGTCATTCCCGGTTTCTACGGTTCCATGCCTAACTGCACGATTCGTACGTTCTCCCGTGGCGGAAGCGATATCACAGGTTCCATCGTTGCTCGCGCGGCTATGGCAGATATCTATGAAAACTGGACCGACGTCAGCGGATTTTTGATGGCTGACCCGAGAATCGTTGAAAACCCCAGAGGAATTAAAACGATCACCTACCGCGAACTTCGCGAACTGTCCTATATGGGTGCCGGTGTTCTTCACGAAGATGCCATCTTCCCTGTTCGTTTTGCAGGAATTCCGATCAACATTCGTAACACCAACGCTCCCGAAGATCCCGGCACAATGATCGTTCCGAAGACCGATGTTTACGATAATCAGAACGTCATCACCGGTATCGCCGGTAAAAAAGGATTCTGCGTTATCACCATCGACAAGGCTATGATGAATGCAGAAAAGGGATTCGGTCGCAAGGTTCTCGAGGCAATCGAAAAAGAAAACGTATCGTTTGAACATCTTCCCTCCGGTATCGACACAATGAGTGTCGTTCTTAACCGTTCAGAAATTTCCGACTGCCGTGAAAAAATCATCAACCGCATCAGTGTTGCCGTTGATCCGGACTCCATTTCCATCGAAGACGGTCTCGCTCTTATCGCAGTTGTTGGTCGCGGTATGGTAAAAGCAAAAGGAACCGCCGTACGCGTTCTGAAAGCTGTTTCCGAAGCAGGCATAAACATTCGCATGATCGATCAGGGTTCCTCTGAATTGAATATTATTATCGGAGTTGACGAAAGTGATTTTGAAAAATCACTGAAGGCAATTTATAACGAATTCGTAAAATAATAAAAAACACAGAGAGGCTCCGTGCAGGAAACCTCTCTGTTTATTTATTCTTATTTTTCAGGAAAAACGTGTATCGGAAGTTCGCATCCGCCAATCACGTGGAAATGCAAGTGGAATACCGTCTGTCCGGCATCTTTGCCACAGTTCGAGATCACGCGGTAGCCACCGTTTGCCCCGCCCGCCTTGGCTATTTCGGGAATTTTTTCAAAAATTCTTGAAACGTACTCGCTGTTTTCCGATGTAATTTCGTCCATTGACGCAATATGCTTTTTCGGAATCACAAGAATGTGGCAAGGTGCTTCCGGAGCGATATCTCGGAAAGCATATATCCACTCATCTTCATACACTTTTGCTGACGGAATATCCCCGGCTATTATTTTACAAAAAATACAATCCATATTTTTTCTCCGTTTCTTTTTATTCTTCCAATATTGTATCACATTATCAAAATAAAATCAAGGATTCACACAAAATGTTTAAAGTATTTGATATTCACACGCACACCTATCCCGAACAGATCGCCGAAAAAGCTTGTGTCAATCTCGGAAATTTCTACAATTTTGAAGTTCGCGGCAAAGGAACATATGCCCACCTGGAATCTCAAGCAGCAGAAAATAACGTAGGTGGTTA
Organism: Eubacteriales bacterium; assembly: GCA_045647965.1. Taxonomy (GTDB): domain Bacteria; phylum Bacillota; class Clostridia; order Oscillospirales; family CAG-272; genus UMGS1696. Next base: position 4,785 of record JAZRNC010000214.1, read on the forward strand.
TCTCCTGTTCTCCGTTGCTACAAACTCTCATCAAGTACAGAAGGTAAACACATCCATTGCAGAGCTTTCGCGGCTCTCACGCTCTCACGGCTTCTGCTCCGTGGGTTTTGCGGGTATGCACCAGGATTTTGAGGATTTTGAGGGGGAGATTAACCGTTCCTATGAGATGGGGCTGCGCGGTGTAAAGATTCACCCCGATATACAAGAAGTCGATATTGATGACAAACGTTTGCTTCCTCTTTACGAGATCATGCAAACTAAAAACATGCCGCTGTATCTCCATATGGGGGATGACAGACCGCAATACCGTTATTCGGAAGCCGCAAAGCTTGTGAACGTCTTAAATGACTTCCCGAATCTCGTTGTCGTCGCGGCACACCTCGGTGGTTATCGCGCTTGGGACGATGCTCTTGATCTTCTTGCCGGTCGAAACAACGTATGGTACGACACATCAAGCGCTATCTGGGCAATGACTCCCGAAAAAGCCGCACAAATCATCGGCAAACTCGGCACGGATAACGTAATGTTCGGCACGGATTACCCCGTTATGAACACGAGGGAGGAACTTGACCGTTTCTTCCGGATCAAGCTGACCGACGACGAGCGCGAAAACATTCTCTGGAACAACGCGATGCGGTTCCTTAAACTTGAGGATAACATCTGATATGTTTGAACAATATTCAATTTGGGACAAACTCACGCGAACTACTAAACCAATATTCATGTATGGTACGGGCAACGGTGGGGATAAGATCATTGCCGCCCTTGATTCCTACGGCATCCAGCTGCGTGGAATCTTTGCCTCCGACGGATTCGTTCGCGACCGCTATTTTCACGGATTCAAGGTCCGCTCGTATTCCGATGTCGTCGCCGAATATGGAAATGACATCGTTGTGCTGCTCGCATTCGGAACGACTTTGCCCGACGTAACGAAGTTCATCTATGAACTTAACGCCAGACACGAACTTATCATTCCCGACGTGCCTTTATACGGCGGTGGATTGTTCGATTACAAATATTTTACTGAAAATTTATCCCTCATACACTCGGCGCGAGAAATATTTTCCGACGAGTTATCGAAAAATATTTTTGACGATGCGATCAATTTCAGACTGACAGGCAAGATCGAATATCTTGAAAACACGTCGGACAGTGTCTCAATTCTGCGTGAAATTTTTTCGGGACATACAATAGAAACGATTCTTGACGGCGGTGCTTTCAAGGGGGACAGTTGCCAGGATTTCATAACCGCACTCCATCCCAAAGCCGTGATTGCCGTTGAAGCCGATCTAAAAACAAACGCCAAGCTCTCCCTCTACGCGAACGAGGAAAAGCGCGCCGTTGTTTCCGCCGTACACGCCGCCCTTTGGGAAACCGATGGAGAACTTTCGTATATTTCATCAGGAAGCCGCGGATCGGGCAAAAGCGGGCAAAACAAGCGCGCGGAAGAATTGACAGTGCCGTCCTTGACGGTTGATACGATCTGTCGGGATATTTCTGTGGATCTCATCAAGCTTGATATTGAAGGCGCTGAGTTATCTGCAATTCGAGGGGCAAAAAATACCATCGAGAGAGACAAGCCGAGCTTAGCCGTTTCCCTCTATCACCGAACGGAAGACATCTTCACCCTTCCCCTTCTGATTCATGAGTATCTCCCAACACATTCGTTCTATCTGCGTCGAGTGCCATGTATTCCGATGTGGGATCTTACGCTTTACGCCGTGAAAAACAAATAAAAAAAGCCATACCGCATTTCAGGAGACAATTAACTCTCCATTCGGTATGGCAATTTTTATTTCATTCGCTTTAGTGGGATTTTGTAATTTCCGTAACCGTTACTATGAACGAAACGTATTTACTGTATATCTCAACCTGTTTGTTTGCTGCTACATAGCGGTTACCACCGAGAAGGAGACTACCGTCCGCATCTGTCTTTCCGAGAACGTCGAAGCTTGCCTGAACGTCGACACGATATAAGTCTCCCGTTGCGTTATTTCTGGCAAGAACGATCTGTCCGTCATCGAGTGTATAGTACGTTTCCGCATCGCTGATGGTCACTCCTTCGCGGAGAGTACCAAAGAGTTCCCCGGACTCCTTCAGATAAAAGTTCGTTCCCTTTTCGAGATAATTTGTAGCTGAAGAATTTCGAATGTTGTTTATCTTTATAGACACGATATAATCGTCAAGCAGCGCATCCTGTTTCTGATCGGAGGAACGCATCGTAATGTACCGATATCCAACACCCACAAGTAATGCCGCAACCAAAATCACGATCATTACATCCAGCGCGCCGAATCGTTTTCTGTTTGCATTGTTTCTATTCATAGAATTGTACCCCCTTATTCATCCATTGGTATTGTAAAATAGTCACTCGGAAAGCCGTCCGCGACGAACAGATCGATTTCATCCGTCTCAACAGTTCGGTAAACCACACTGTTCATATACGTCGTCTTTTCCGAAAGAACGATTCCTTCTTCCAAAGAGATCGCATATTCCTTCAAAACATTATTCTTACTGTCGGAAATTTTAGCGATAAGAAGACGTTCGTTATCCGAAATATTATAGATCACGTTCTCTTCGGCTACACTGTTTTGGATCGTTACAAGAGATGTAAGCCCTGTCTCTTTCTCAAGAGAAAAATACGAGCAATCGGTAATGGCAGAACCGAATCCCTCTTTTACGTATAATTTTTCTCCATCGCAGATCACGAGCCGACCTTCGCCCTCAATCCGATAGGAATTCCCATCTCTTGAAATCGTCAAAAACTCCGTGTTTGTCTTTTGTAGAAGCGAAGTCGTCACTCGAATTTTTTGTATATACCGCGTGTTTTCCTCGATACTCAAAAGATGTTCATACGGGTCTCTGTCGTACTCTCCATATAGGAGTTCGTTTTCGAAGGAAGAATCCGCCGACATATCCGGCACGTTCTCCCAATCTGTGACGTTTCCGTTCCGTCCATCGCTATATCCCAGAACTCCCAGCAACCGTTCCGGTACATCAAATATCCAGAAGAATGCTGCCATTCCAATAATACAAAAAGCAACGATTACGACGAATACGGCAAAATTCGGCGAGGAAACAGACTTTTTATCCGTACTTTCCTCCGTCACATTTTTTTTATGTTCGAACATTATTGTTCCTCATCATTTTTTTCGTTTTCTTTTATCTCTGCAGTTTCTGTGTCCACATTATTATCTGCTTCAAGTTGAATTTTTCCGCCATTATGTTCTTCGATCTTTTTGATTTTTTCGGGATCCATTTCGTCGATGTACTCGGAAATCGTCATATCATCCGCTGTCAAACCGGAATGTCTGCGCAGCTTTGGATACTTCATAATAAAGAAATTCACCACGAATAACAAAATAGCAACCACAGCAATGGCGACCGATTTGACAACTCTCATCTGCTCGAACATGGATTCGGAATAGAACACCGCCACAAGACCGAGAATACCGCAGATTGAGTAAAGAATCTTAACCGATTCTTTTTGTGTAAAGCCCATATCAATGAGTTTATGATGAATATGTCCTCTGTCAGGGGAAAACGGACTTTTTCCGGAAAAAACTCGTCTGAGAATTGCAAACGATGCATCAAAAATAGGAAGTGCAAAAATAACCAGCGGAACAAGGAAAGAAAGTACGGCGTGAAGCTTAAACACACCGGAAATCGAGAGAATCGACAGCGTAAAGCCAAGGAAAAGCGACCCTGTATCTCCCATGAAAATTCTAGCAGGATTGGAATTGAACGGCAAGAAGCCAAGGCAAGAGCCAAACAGCACCACACAAATAATAATGCTGACGGTTTCTCCGTTCAAAAACAGTACCGTAACGAGAGAAAGCGAAGAGATTGCTGAAACACCGCACGCAAGTCCATCAAGTCCGTCAATAAAGTTGATCGCATTAGTAAGGCCGACGATCCAGAAAATTGTAAGCGGAATACTGAAAATTCCAAACTGAAGATATTCATCGCCGAGATTGATCTGGGTGACCACACTGCCATTCCAAACAGCAAATCCAGCTACCGCAATCTGCACGAGCATTTTAATCCACGCAGACAACCGATAGATGTCGTCAAGAATACCAATAATAACAAGCGCCGCCCCGCCGATCCAAATCGTAACAATCTCGCTTGAAATATCACAAAACAGCAGCGTGGTGATGGTAAACGCAAGATAAATCGCAAGTCCTCCGATACGCGGTATGGGTCGAACGTGCATTCTTCGCCCGTCAAGAGGAACATCAACCGCCCCAATTTTAAATGCAAGCACACGAACCGCAGGGGTTGCGGCATACGCAAGAAGCGCAGCACAAACCGTTGCCACTATTCCGTATATAAGCTTCACCATATCAAATGTGTTCTCCATTATTTTTCAACGATCTCTATGCAGTAACCGGAAGCATACATTTCGGGAAGAATCAAGCTATACTGACGGCCTACCTTGATTACACATCCGTCAACGGTAAAATCACGATCGTTTTCAACAGCCCTCGCATCTACCGTGATCTTCATAGAGACTCTGCCTTCCATAGTGGCTACTGTTTCTTTTCCTTCATCATAGTTAAACGTGATTTTTTCGTAAGGAACAGTCTGTACCCCACTCACCACGCCAATATTCTTTTTTTCGATAGCATCCTGTACTTTTTGTCCGCGCTGAACCGTTCCATCAAACCGTTCGTCAAGATTGGTTAACTCGATCACGTACTGGATGTTCTGGTATTCCACCTCAGCTTGTTCGGATTTATTATCCGATAGAACAAACACATACAATAGCACGAACAAAACAGCGGCAATCACAAGCAGTATCAGAACGTCTATCGCATTGAATCTCAGTTTTCTTTTACTCATTTTCCTTCTCCTTTTTGTGTCCGGACAACTTTTTTAGTGATGCTCTCTCCACGACTACTTCTTTTTCTGCGGACAAAGTGTCGATCATTTCGTCGTAGGATTTACGAATAAGTCCGTTTCCGTTTTTCGCGTAGGCAGAAGCAAGTCCGCACACGAGCCAAAACATCAAAAACAGTCTGTAATTATACCATGTATAGTCCGTCATGCTCTGCACCATTACCGCGAGAATACCACATAATGGCCCTGCAACCGAAATGCGCAGCTGTGCTTTTCCTCTGTCCATCGTGGTTCCGATATTTTCAGCGGCAAAGTTTGTCACGTTTTCGCGCATAACACGTTCGGAAATATCGGTTGTAATGAGTCCCGTTTTACCGGATAGTTTCGAGAAAAGAGTGAATCCCGATTGATACAGCAAGAATAAAAACAGAAGGAATACGAGAATACCGCAAAGACCATTCTCAAGCCAGATCTGGAAGTAGAGATTGTGCGAGTGGGGGGCAGCCTCTATTCCGTTATAGGAGTACAGCGGATAAATCCGATCCCACGCGCTCTCACCGATGCCAATTCCCGTCAAAGAATAATCCTCAAGCATATTCACAACCGCACGCCAGATAAATACACGATAAGACGTTGATGAATCCCCAAGGTTTCCAATGCTTGAAAATCTTGAAATAATGGAATCGGGCAAGATCAAGGGAAGGAACGGAATCGCAGCGATTCCTGCAAAAATCAACCACAGAGATTTACGTGTCCACATCAACATAAAGATGAAAGCGGCAAAAATGACACCGAGCCAAGCACCGCGGCTCCAAGTTAAAATAAGGCAGACACCCATTACACCAATGCAAACAAAGGCAGACGGCTTACGAAGTCCTTCCCCTCTGCCAATAAACATAGCGACGGCAATCGGAAGGATGAGAATTAAATATTCTCCAAGCATATTGGGGTTATCAAGTGTGGATACGGCTCGTTTGCTGATAGCATCGAACATTTCCGCATCAAGCCATGCCTTTGAGGAGTACCCAATTCCCGTGTAGTACATAAAGATACCATACGCCGAACAGAGTGTCGCCGCAGATACACACGCAACCGAACACCGAACGAGCCACTGTCTTGTGGAAATCAGTCCAACGGTCAGGAAGTATCCGAGCATCAGACACACCATAAGCAGCGCAGGTTTCAATGAGCCATCGGACAGAGAAACAGTACCACCAAAGAAAAGAATCAACATAAAAGCCGCAGCAGCAATATCAACCGGTGTGAACTTGAAAATTCTCTTACCGCGATACAATTTGAGTCCGTAGCTTACGGTGGTATACGCCACGATTGCTGCAAGAAGCATTGTCGGCATAAAAGGCATCGCGAAAAACAACGTCAGAACGCCAATCTCCGGTTTCAGAAGAACAAGATATCCCCAGATAATCGCCGCTATGAAAATGATAAATAAAATCGGTGAAACAACGTAGGTCAGTGCACCGGAGACAATGCCTACGAAAAAGGCAACGTTGACGTATCCTCCGTTCTCTTCACAATAGGCAACTTCTTCTTCGGTAAAACCGAGAATCTTTATGATAAGTCTGCCGATTCCCGAGGACAAAAGAGCCTCGGATAACGTTGTTTTTGAAATGATAAGCGGGAGGGACGAAAGCACCACAAGAAGCGATACGATCGTATTCATATTTCCGACAAAGTCAGCGATCGTGTTCTCAATAATCGCGCTCGCCGCTCCCATAACGAGTGCGTACATACCAAACGTTACGAGAAACGTCCCGTACACCTTTAGGCGGTAGCCGAGAAGTGAGCGCATAAACGAGGCAATAAAATGGATGATCACGCTCTGCTCGATACGGCGGCACATTCCAAACCGAAACTCTCTTAAATGAACGGAGAATTTCGTTTTTTTAATCTTATCAATGATCCCGGATTTTGCATCCCACGAATATCCCGTAAAAATATAACCAAAAAAACCACTTTTCAAAAGTGTGTACAAGTAGATCGTAAACCGGTCAAGGGAGGACAAAATAACACTGCCGTGGAAAAAACTTGCCGGCGTGCGTGTCTTTTTTCCGTTATTTCCATCGTGAATCGTTCGCATAACTTTCCCCCTTTTTTCATTTTTCACATACTATTCAATATATTATACGATATTTCTGTACTATTTTCAACCTTTAAATATGAAAATTTCTATATTTGTATAAAAAAACAGGCAGAATTGATAATCTGTCTGCTTTTTTTCACTAAACCGATCTTCAGTCCGAAGCAATACATATTACCACTCGTTTTCCCACTCGCACACGTCTGCAATATTCCCCAACTCTTCCTCCCGGAATACGGTTCTTGGCTTTTGAAACACTGAGCGGCATATGATCTGTTATGCATATTTCTTCAATATTTTTGGAAAGAGCACCCTCAATAAAATCACGAATCTTTTCCGGGGCTGTCAGCACCTGAGGATGCATATGATAATCTTTCATCATAAAAATACAAGCCTTCCGTAAAACAAAAGCTTTTCTGCATACATATTGTTTATCTAAATCATCTACCTAATAAAAAACGAAATAAAGCATTACGCATTTATCTCGTCACGTAACCCGCCCTGAGGGATTTGAACCCACGACCATCGGAATCGGAATCCGGTACTCTATCCGGGCTGAGCTAAGGGCGGTTATTACTCGTTAATTATATCACAATTTCTTCCTCTTGTAAACCCCATCGGCTTAATATTTTGAGATTTTTTCTTTGATTTTTGAAAAACATCTTGATTTTTCCGCCAAATTTTGATATAATAATTAAGATTTATAGAATAATCCGCTATGATGAAAACTATCCGTGCACACGTCATCTAAAGAGAGTCGGTTTTGGTGAGATCCGACGTTGACCGCTGCGGTATCCACTTTCGGAGCGGATCGGATATGCCCGTTATCGCATAGTAAAGCGGTCGGCAGTTTTGTCGGCAATTTGGGTGGCACCACGGAATCTTTCGTCCCAAACGGATGAGGATTTTTTTATTTTATGAAATTATTACAAAAGGAGTAATCACAATGCTCGACATTAAATTTTTACGCGAAAACCCCGACGTTGTTCGTCAGAACATCAAGAACAAATTCCAGGATTCCAAGCTTCCTCTCGTAGACGAAGTAATCGCCCTCGATACGGAAAACAGAGCCATTATGCAGGAAGCTGACTCTCTGCGTGGAAATCGCAACAAGCTTTCCAAACAGATCGGCGGTCTTATGGCAAAAGGTCAGAAGGAAGAAGCGGAAAAAATCAAAGCGCAGGTAAATGAACAGTCCGTTCGACTCGCTGAATGCGAAGCAAAAGAAGCGGAACTCGCAGAAAAAATCAAAAAGATTATGATGGTCATTCCGAACATCATTGACCCCTCTGTGCCGATCGGTAAAGACGACAGCGAAAATGTAGAAATTCAGAAGTACGGTGAACCCGTCGTTCCTGATTTCGAAATCCCCTATCACACCGATATTATGGAAAGATTCAACGGAATTGATCTTGATTCCGCGCGCCGTGTGGCAGGTAACGGTTTCTACTACCTTATGGGTGACATCGCACGTCTTCATTCCGCCGTTATTTCTTACGCACGTGACTTTATGATCGATCGTGGTTTCACCTACTGCATTCCTCCGTTTATGATTCGCTCCGACGTTGTAACCGGCGTTATGTCCTTTGCGGAAATGGAAGCAATGATGTATAAGACCGAAGGAGAAGATCTCTACCTAATCGGTACGTCCGAGCACTCGATGATCGGCAAATTCATCGATCAGATCGTTCCCGGTGAAGAACTTCCCTACACACTGACAAGCTACTCTCCCTGCTTCCGTAAAGAAAAAGGCGCACACGGTATCGAAGAACGCGGCGTTTACCGTATCCACCAGTTTGAAAAGCAGGAAATGATCGTCGTATGTAAGCCCGAAGACAGCATGGCGTGGTACGACAAACTCTGGCAGAACACCGTAGATCTTTTCCGTTCTCTCGATGTTCCCGTACGTACTCTTGAATGCTGCTCGGGTGACCTTGCAGATCTTAAAGTGAAGTCTTGCGACGTGGAAGCGTGGTCTCCCCGTCAGAAGAAGTATTTCGAAGTTGGAAGCTGCTCCAACCTCGGTGATGCTCAGGCAAGACGTCTCCGCATCCGCGTAAATGATAACGGTAAAAAGTATCTCGCACACACCCTGAACAACACCGTTGTTGCTCCGCCGAGAATGCTCATCGCTTTCCTTGAAAACAACCTTCAGGCTGACGGCTGTGTGAAGATTCCCGAAGCACTCCGTCCGTATATGGGCGGCAAGGAACTCCTCGTTCCCGTTAAATAATTTCTTTCATTACGTTTTCAAAAATCCACTTGTGCAGAAGTTTCACAAGTGGATTTTTTGTTATCGTACCCCCTCGAGTACCAGTCCCGTCTCCTCCATAACTCTCTCACGCACCCGTAAGATCTGAGACGGAGCAACCGAAAATTTCGTGATCCCCATATCCAGAAGAAATTTCGTCTCTTGAGGATCTGCACCAAGTTCCCCGCATATGCAAACCGGTATTCCCTCACGTTTGGCGGCTTGGCAAGTCATACGGATACATCTTCTGACACTCTCCGGAAGGGGCTTTGACAGATAGGCTACATTGGGGTTCTCTCTATCCGCCGCAATGGTATACTGTACCAGGTCGTTCGTGCCAATGGAAAAGAAATCGACCATCGGTGCTAAAATGTCCGAAAGGATCGCTGCAGACGGTGTCTCGATCATTATGCCGACCTTCATTTTTCCGTATGGGATTCCGTCTCGCTCAAGGGAAGCTCTCGCTTCGTGGGCAAGTTCTCTGACTTTTTCTACCTCGCTCGGCAGAGTAATCATCGGGATCATTGCGGACAAATTCCCGTATGCCGCCGCGCGGTACAGTGCACGAAACTGCGTGATCAGAATCTCCGGCATTCTGAGGCAGAGACGAATCGCTCGGATGCCAAGTGCCGGATTTGCTTCTTTCACGTTACCCGTCAAATACGAAATACGTTTATCTGCACCGACATCAAGTGTTCGCACAATACACTCTGCACCATTCATTTTTTCAAGCATCTCGCGATAGATCTCGACCTGCTCTTCTTCGGTCGGCAGACGATTTTGTCGCATAAAGAGAAACTCACTGCGAAACAGTCCGATTCCTTCCGCGTCATTCCGTACCGCTTCATCAACGTCTGCAGGCTCTCCCACATTGGCAAGGATACGTATTTTTTTCCCTTCGCGGTCAACACAGGTTTTTCCTCTCATCCCCTCCAGCCGTTCTTTCTCCTCGCGCATCCGTATTGTTTCCTCTTCGTATCTCCCGCGTTTTTCTTCGTCCGGTTCAATGCATACTTCCCCGTTTTTTCCGTCAATCATTACCGTTTTTCCGTCGAACTCTTTGGATATTTTCCCAACAGCAACAACGGCGGGAATGGACATCATTCTTGCAAGTATCGCTGTATGTGATACGCCACTGCCGTTTTCCGTAACAAAACCGAGTACCATCGTCTTATCAAGAAGGATCGTCTCCGCCGGTGTCAAGTCATCTGCGGCAAGGATACACGGCTCATTCAGCGTCCATCCATGATTCTCCCCTCTCAAAATCTCCGCAACTCTCCGTCCCACAGCGCGAATATCCGCCGACCTTGCCCTCATATACTCACTGTCCATCGCAGAAAACATTCCGGCAAGTCTTTCCCCTGCCGTCTCCGCCGCCTCCTCCGCCGTCTTTTGGCTTTTTTGGATCAGTTCTCGTGCAGCATCGAGAAATTCTTCCTCCTCGAGCATCATGCGGTGAATTTCGAATATGGCTGCTTCCGTTTCACCGTATCGGTTTTTTGTCGTCTTATATAACGTTTCATATTCCTTTGCTGCGGCTGCGACGGCTTTATTGAGCCGTTCTGTCTCTCGGGATTCCGTGGTAAACGAACGCTTCTCCCGTCCCTTCTTTCGACTAAGGACTTTCATTTTTCCAATGACGACGCCCCCCGACGCCCCTCTTCCGTTTAATACTACCATTTTCCCCTCACAGTCCCGCGCTTTTCATTGTATTTTCTACTTCAAGGATGGCTTTTTTCTCGTCGGTCCCCTCCGCTTGAATCTCCACTTCATCACCCTGGGACACGCCAAGCTGCATCAGAGAAAACAGTTTTTTCGCATCCGCTGTTTTATCCCCAAAATGAAACGTAATCGCCGAATCAAATTCCTTCGCACACTTTACGATAATACCCGCCGGTCGTGCGTGGATTCCGTTTGTGTCGGTTATTTTATATTTTCGTTTTTCCATTTTTAACTCCATATCGTGTATTTGCCCTATTATTTTTGTGCCAAAGTGGCGAAAATATTCCGCGGAAGACTCGATTGGAAAAAATACCAAACGGGCAAACGCCGGGAGAATTATACAATTTTTTCACAAAAAGTCTTGACAAATCCTATGGAATATCCGATAATATATATGTAAAATTTATTCAAATTTCAAGGAGAAACATTATGAAAGTCGGAGTACAGTTATACACTCTTCGTGATTATTGCAAAACACTGGAAGATTTTTCTGAAACCTTAAAAAAGATAGCAGATATTGGTTATACCACCGTTCAGGTATCCGGCACCTGCGCATACGAAGCAGATTGGCTTGCTGAACAGCTGAAAGCAACCGGACTTCACTGTGGTGTAACCCACTACAACTACGACCGTATCATCAACGAAACGGATAAAGTTATCGAGGAACACAAAAAATTCGGTTGCCACTGCATCGGTATCGGCGGTATCCCGAAGTATTCCGAAAATAAATCCACCAAATTCGTAGCAGAAATCGGCGCTCCCGCTCAGAAAATTTTTGATGCCGGTCTTCAGTTCACCTACCACAACCATTCTCACGAATATACCGATACCGTTGAAGACGGCAGATTCCTCCTTAAGTATCTCTCCGATACCTTTACCCCCGCACAGATGAACTTCACTCTGGATACATACTGGGTAAAATTCGGTGGATTTAATGTTCTGGATGAGATTAAGCGTCTGTCCGGCAGAATGGAAGTCGTCCACTTTAAGGATATGTTTATCACCGAAGACGGCGAGAAAAAAATGTCCTGGGTTGGCGGCGGCAACGTCTTTGATTTTGAAAAGATTGCCGAAGCATTTATTGCTGCTGGAAGCAAATACGCTTACGTTGAACAGGATAACTGCTATGATGACGATCCCTTTGATTGCGTAAAGAAGAGTTATGCATACCTCAAGTCCATTGGACTGAACTAATCCGGTTTTAATTATTTCATCAGATCTACGCGCTGCGATTGTATCGATTTTACCTCCGGCGCAAAAATTCCGAAATACTTACGACCTAAGTAGCCCCCGGTAACTCCGGGGGTTTCTGTATACAACAAAAATCCCTCGATTTTAAAGATCGAAGGATTTTTATTTTTATTATTCTGATAAAATATCAGCGATTCTCTGACAAGCGGTTCCGTCTCCGTAGGGATTAGACGCTGTACTCATCTTTTCGTATTCAGCGGGATCGTCAAGGAGAATTTTGAAATTACGGTAGATCACCTCTTCATCCGTTCCCACAAGACGCAGTGTCCCGGCTGCAATACCTTCCGGTCGCTCGGTAGTATCTCGCATCACAAGAACCGGCTTGCCAAGTGACGGAGCCTCTTCTTGAATACCGCCGCTGTCCGTCAGAATCATATAACTGCGGGCGAGAAAATTATGGAAATCAAGCACGTCCAGCGGTTCAATAATGTGTACTCTGTCACAATCCCCGAGTTCTTCTCTCGCCGCCTCACGGACGAGCGGATTCATATGAATCGGATAGATCGCGCAGACGTCAGGATGTTCATCAATGATACGACGGATAGCACGGAACATATGATGCATCGGTTCACCAAGATTTTCCCGTCTGTGTGCTGTGATGATAATCAGTCTTTTGCCGTCTGCCCACTCAAGCTCCGGATGAGAATAGTCGCTTCTGACGGTCGTTTTCAGCGCATCGATTGCCGTATTTCCCGTGATATGGATCGTAGACGGATCCCTGCCCTCTTTTATCAGATTATCTCTCGAAAGTTCTGTCGGGGAAAAATTATATTTCGCAATAATGCTGACAGCTTGACGGTTGAATTCTTCGGGATACGGGGAATAGATGTTATACGTACGAAGACCCGCTTCCACGTGACCAACGGGAATTTGCAGATAGAAGCACGCAAGCGCCGTAACAAAAGTCGTCGAAGTATCGCCGTGAACGAGAACGACGTCCGGTTTCACTTCCGTCAGTACTTCACGGATACGGTCAAGAATATTGATCGTTACGTCAAAGAGAGTCTGCTTATCTTTCATAATCGAAAGATCATAGTCCGGAACAACACCGAACGCATCAAGGACCTGGTCAAGCATTTGGCGGTGCTGCCCAGTCACACAAAGTGTAACGTCAAAATTTTTCCTTTTTTTCAGTTCAAGAACAAGCGGACACATTTTTATTGCTTCCGGTCTTGTCCCGAATACAACCATAATTTTCTTCATAAACCCAAATCTTTCTATAATCGTATTATTCCCCTGAAATCTCAATACGGCGAACGTAATTTTTAAATAGGGGAGCTGCTATAAATTGCATCTTTCCGGGTAAAAATTCTCCAAAGTGACTACGGTGTGTGTGACCGGCAATGATGGCGGCAATATGACTGTTTTCATCCTTTACAAGTGACGAGAATCTCTTTCCGGATTCAGGAGTACTTTCAAGGCCCATCAGATAATATTCCTTTTCGGTCAAGTGGCCTTCCATCTTATGTTCCCTACCTTTGTAAATTTCTTCTGATGCTTCCGTTGCAAGAGGAATGTGCATCTGAAGAATAATCGGAATCCCACGTGCGATCTGCTCGTTTAACACCGCAAACTGTCTGTCACTGATCTCCTTACGGTTATTATCAAGCCCTATGACCACAAATTCCCCAAAGTCCCTCACCCATATCTCAGGATCTCCAAAGGTGATTTCTCTTAACTTTTCGGGATACTCAAACGAATGCACTTCGTGATTACCGGGAACATACAGAACCTCTTTTCCGCATTCCTTAAATTTTCTTTTTAAATATTCAACATGGTAATCTGCGTAACCTTCCATCGTGTCACCTGTGAACAAAATGACATCAGCATCTGAATCCTTCAGAATATCCATAAATTTCTCAAAAACATGGATCGGCTCCGTCCCGAACTTGGGATCACACCATTTTCCCCACCATTTTGCACTATTCTGTGCACGAATGACCTGCTCTTCCGATGCTCCATCCGGTACGTAAGAAATATGAGCATCACTCAGATGATAGAATATATATTTTTTCTTTAGGCCGGGTATGATTATTTTTGCTTCTTCGATATTCATATAACTCCAAACTCCATTCTGGTGTTTTTATAGCCTCAAAAAAGCATTATTCTCCGGCAATCTCGATGATTCTCACGTATTTCTCATACGTCGGTGCTGACGTATACTGCATCTTACCGGGCGCGTATTCACCGGATGATTGGGTATGGATATGTCCGGCAAAGATCGCAACAATATTGTTATCTTTTTCTTTAAGCAGATTGGTAAATTCTATACCGGAATCAGGTGAACCTTCATATCCGAGAATAAAGTAACGCTTATTGTCTTCCCCACTTCCCCAATATGAAGCAACAGCAGCATCGCACGCCTCGGAACCAATCGGAATATGCATCAAAATCACAATCGGTACGTTGCGAGAAATCTGTTCACGCAAAAATGCCATCTGCTCGGGAGAGATATTCTTTGTGGAATTATCGATACCGACAACGAGGAATTCGCCAAAATCCTTCACCCAATGACTCGGGTTATTCTGCATAAGCGGAGCAAATTCCGGAAATGTCGTTTTATAATCGAGTGGCTTATAGTAATCCGCGCCCTCGTGATTTCCGTAAACGTACAACACTTCCTTATTACATTCCGAAAGCTTCTGTCTCATAAATTCCGCAATACAGGGTCTATAATAATCCGTACAGTCGCCGGCTATCATAAGAGCATCGCCCTCGGATTCATTGACGAAATCGATCATTTCGCTGAATGCATCAATAGGCGGAATTCCGATTTTGTTCCATTTTTTTGTATGCTTTTCGGCAATCTGTCTGTCTTCATCCGAGGAATTTTCATCCACACATACGATATGAGCATCCGAAATATGATAAAAAGTATATTTCTTTTGGATGCCCGGAATAATCAGCTTTTCTCTTTCGATCTTCATAATTCTAACCCTTTCGTCTGTAATTTTCGTTTTATAAATTAAAGCGGCATAAACGTGACTTTACGCAAATACTTGTCAAACCCGGGTTTTGAAATATACTGGATCCCACAGCCGGGGGCAAATTCTCCTGCGTGGGAAAAATGCGCGTGACCGGCAAAAATCGCCGCAATATTGTTCTCCGGTTGCTTGATCATCTTGACGATCATCATCATTTCGGCGGATGTGTTCTCAAGTCCAAGAGAAAACAAATCGTGCCCGTCGCCTCCCCAACGAATTCTCAGCGGAATGTCAGAAGCTTCACTGTAAATCGGGATATGCATCACAAGAATGATCGGAATTCCTCGGCTCATCTGTGCTTTTAAGAATTCAACCTGTTCTTCGTTCAGTTCTCTGTTGTTATCGTCAATACCGACAACGAGCAAATCTCCAAGATCCTTCACCCAATATGCAGGATTGCCAAGTGCAAGCTCTTTCATTAAATCGGTGTATACGAAATTTCTGACCTCGTGGTTTCCGGGGATATACAAAACCTCCTTGGAGGATTCCTCGAATCGCTTTTTCAAATATTTAGCGGACGGTTCGTTATAGCCTTCCATAATATCACCCGTCAGCAAGAGAAAATCCCCCTCGGATTTGTTAACATAGGAGAAAAGCTCATTAAAAGAGTTGAGCACATCGTCTCCGGAGCCTGCATAATAATTTTTCACATGTTCGTAACGGGCTTTATTCTCGGGGGTGTCATCCGGAGCGGCATAACACATATGCGAATCCGTAAAATGATAAAACGTGTAACTCCGCGTTAAACCGGGAATTTTCTGTATCGATTCTTCAACAAACATCGTCTCTCCCTCCTCACTCACCGACAATTCTTATTTTTCTTATGTAGCCGTCCTTGAGAGAACCTGCCGTATACTGCATAAGTCCGTTCGCAATTTCGGTTTCACTGGAAAAATGAACGTGACCTGTCAGAACAGCCACAATGTTATTATCCTTCTTTTCAAGGAATTCCGCAAATCGTGTAACGTAATTATTCTTTTTGTTCTTGGGATTATCGTCGGGCGTACGATCGTAGCATATGGAATAATACTTCGTTGCCGCTTCTCCATAACGTTCTCTGAGCGGCTTATCAATACCCGCCGTATGGAGCGGAATATGCATAAGAAGAATGATCGGCAGTCCGCGCTTCGTTTGTTCTTCTAAAAATGCAAACGTATCGGGTCTGAGGCATCGATGCGCATTATTGACGCCGACGACAAGAAAATCTC
>JAZRNC010000215.1:0-3034 GCA_045647965.1 Eubacteriales bacterium
TTTATCCGCGATATCACGCGCATAGCTCTTTCCGTCGGGACGTTCTCTGAGGATCTTGAAGCTGCGGGAGCCCTTTTCGATCGCTGCTACGAGGTTGTCGATCTTCACACCGCCGTTCTTCTGTGCCGCTTCGTTGATCGAGTCGACCGATGCGGCAAGGTCGTGAAGGTGCGTGGAGAAAATTCCGCGGCATCTTACGATGGAGAATCCCTGGAGAACTTCGGAAGCGATATACGCGCCTTCAAAAGAGCCGGTGGAAGAAAGAGATTCGTCAAGAAGGACGAGACCGTATTCGGTAACTTCTTCGAAAATTACGCTGAGACGGGAACATTCTTCGCCGAGACGACCCTTGTCGATGGTATCTTCGCTTCCCGTCGGGAAGTGGGTGAAGATCTCGTCACACGGGCTGATTACGATTTCACTCGCGCAAACGGGAAGACCGAGCTGAGCCATCACGAAAGCAATACCGACGGCGCAGGTGATAACGGATTTACCACCGCGGTTCGGACCGGTCAGAACGTAGATCATACCGTTGTCATCAAAGGTGAAATCGTTCGGAACGACGGGTGTGTCCAGCTTGAGAGTTACGATGGGGTTGCAAAGTCCTTTTGCCTCAAAGCGTTTTTCGGACATGGGACGGATATCGGGGTGACAGAGCGGACATCCCTTTTCTTTCAGTTTGAGAAGGAGTTCGGTCGCTTTGGTAACGAATTCGATCTCGGGCATAAGGCGAATGAGGAAGTCGGTGTTTTCGAGAACGTAGTGCTGGATCACCTTTTTCCAGGAGCGGATGGACTGACGGAATACGTCGCCGATTGCGCTGTTGAATGCGTTGGCGAGAGCCATCTGCTGGTTGTCCGACTGTCCCTTCTTAAACGCTACGAGGGGAGCGATGCAGGTCATCTCATCTTGCTTGAAATCGAGGCGGAGCATCTTGTCGAGAAGCTCGCCGGATTTAAAATATTCGTTGTTGATCGAGAGAACGCCGGCGCGCTCAACACGGAGCTGGGAGTCAAAGTTGACACCGATCGTCGCACTCTTGATCTCGCGTACGCGGGAAGTGAGTTCGCGAAGCTGGTTGTTGAGGTTTTTGTAATATTCGCTTCCCGTCAGGGTGTTGATGCGTTCTGCAAAACGGCGGAAAGCGGGGCTTTTCAGATTGGGAGCAAGCGGGAGAAGGCTGTCCTTCAACAGATCGAGAAGGGAAGTATAAAGCTCAACTTCCGTAATGCTGTAAAGATACGATTCCGTGGAAGCGGCCGAGTCACTGCTCATACGTCTGAGTTCCGTGATGTCGTTTAAAAGCGGAATCATTTTTGTAAGAATACCGGAAAGCTCGGGATTGTTCGTCATATCCTCAAACGTTTCCTGACGGTAAAGAATGACCTCAGGGTCACAGGTATAGAAACTTCCGAAATCACAGCTTTTAAGATCCATCAAATAGTTCAGTTCAAGCTGCTCGGAGGTGATGTGGGACAGTTTGGCACGTTCTTCACCGAGTGTATGACGGCGGAGGCTGTCAGCATCGGGATAAAGAAGACTAATGTCGGAGGTGTCGATGATTTCATTTTTTTCAGCCATATCAGAGTCTCCTTGGGAGAATATTTTTATATATAATCATTCATATTATTATATCACAAAAAAAACAAAAGAAAATAGATAAATTATGAATTATGAAAAATCTTTTGACAAACGTACCGTGCGGGGCAGATATTCTCTATCTCTTAGCGGGAAAGAGAACGGAGTATCTTGACAAAACACTCGTTTTGGTGTATCATTTATTATGATTGGTTATTATGTATTATTATGAAATTTGTTCGAGGCGATTTGATGAAGAGACACATTTACGTCTCTACGGGGACGATGGTTGGCAGAGTGAACGGGTATAACTACGCGCGGGCACTTACTGAAATCGGCAGATTTATGGAAGACGGACTGTGCAGTGGGCTCGAACTCATGATGCTGACGCATTACTACGAGAACGCTTCTGCTCTGACTGAGGCGGTGCTCTCGTCGGGCGTACCTTCTCCCGTGATCCACTGTGAAAAAGAGATCGGCACGATGCTGTCCGATTCGGCGGGATACCGCGCCGCAGGTGAAACGGAGGCTTCCCAAAAACTGTACGAAGATGCCGCAAAACTGTTTAAGAAGAACTGCGAGATCGGTGAGACGGTTGGCGCACGGCGTATGGTTCTGCATTTGTGGGGCGGATGGAAATCCGATTCCAACGTCGAGTACAATATCGAACGGATTGAGAATCTATCCGCGATTGCCGACGAATACGGCATTCGGCTCCTTGCCGAGAACGTTCCGTCAAATACGGCAGATCCGAGGACTAACTGGCACAAACTATTGCCACACCTTTTGAATGGCGGATTCATTTTTGATACTCGTTTTGGTAAGCTGCACGAACAGATCGAGGAGATTCTTTCGGATACGGCTCTGAATGCGCGCATTGAACATATTCATATCAGCGATTTTGCAGGAACATACCGCGATTTTGCCGCTCTGCGTCCTATTTTGCATCCGGGTGAAGGCAGTGTGGATTTCGCTCGTGTTGCCGCGCTGCTTGATGCATTCGGGTACTCGGGCACGATCACTCTTGAGTCACCGGTAATGGAGGGGGAGGAGATCAATGCTCCAAAACTTCGAAAAACGCTGACATATTTAAACGAAATTTTTTAATAAGAAATTTACTATAAGGAGATACCACTATGAAAACTTTTATGGACAAAGATTTTCTTTTGAGCACAGCGTGTGCGAAGGAACTTTATCACAACTATGCGGAAAAACTTCCGATCATTGACTATCACTGTCACGTACCGCCGAAGGATATCGCGGAAAATAAGCAGTACAACAACCTCACCGAGCTTTGGCTTGGCGGTGACCACTATAAGTGGAGAGCGATGAGAAGCTTTGGTATCGATGAAAAGTACATCACGGGCGATTCTTCCGATTACGAAAAGTTTATGGCGTATGCAAAGGTTATGCCGTATCTCATCGGTAATCCGCTGTATCATTGGACTCATCTTGA
>JAZRNC010000216.1:0-2404 GCA_045647965.1 Eubacteriales bacterium
CACCAAAAATTATGTCTGTCGCGAAAGAAAAAGCTTTGCAAAACGGCATACAAAAGCATCGGCCAAAAAAGTAGCTTCATATGCTCCCATGTCGATTCGTTAACTCCCGAAAAGGGCGCAATCCAAGATGCCTTGCCAAGCCAATCATATAAAAAATGTAAGAGCGTTCCGCCAAGCGACGTTACCGCAAAGCCCATTAATGCCCAAAGTCCAATGCTTCGTTTCATACTCCACCTCAATTTCTTTTTATTAAAGTCTATTCACAATCGAAAAAAATATACCAATATGCCAAAACAAGAGAAGAGTGCGAGCAAAAGCTCTCCGAGCTAATCGTGCAGATGAAAGCAGAAATTGCCAAGCTGAAGAAAAAATGAAGCAGTAATGAGTGAACGAAAGGCTGACAAAATTTTGTCAGCCTTTACAAGCTCAAATGGTTGAAATGGTTTTGAAAATATGATACAATAAACTCACCGATAAATAAGAATTTGTCGGGGAGAGCAATATGCCAAAGGGCTGACGAAAAATAATCGTCAGCCCTCAAATTATGAGTTACAAAAATATTATCATCCATAAATCATCTTCAGATCTTCCTCAGGCGTTGAAATAGGTGCGATATTGAATCTCTCAACAAGGAAGTTCAGCACGTTAGGAGATACAAATGCAGGAAGCGATGGTCCAAGAAGGATGTTTTTGATACCGAGGTGCAGGAGAGTCAGAAGAATACAAACAGCCTTCTGCTCGTACCACGAAAGCACCATCGAAAGCGGGAGATCGTTGACTCCGCAGCCGAACGCTTCGGAGAGAGCTACGGCAACCTTGATGGCACTGTACGCATCGTTGCACTGTCCCATATCCATCAATCGTGGGAGTCCGCCTATCGTACCAAGATCGAGATCGTTAAAGCGATATTTACCGCAAGCAAGCGTTAGAACGATGCTGTCCGGCGGTGTTTGCTTTACGAACTCTGTATAATAATTACGCCCCGGCTTTGCTCCGTCACAACCGCCGACAAGGAAGAAGTGCTTGATCGCTCCCGACTTGACGGCTTCAATGACTGTATCGGCAACCGAAAGCACGGTGTTGTGTCCGAAGCCTGTCAAAACCTTTTCGCCTCCGTTGATTCCCGTGAAGCGCATATCCGTGGGATAACCACCGAGAGCGAGAGCCTTTTCGATAACAGGCGTGAAATCCTTATCTTCGTCAATATGGACGATTTCGGGATAGGATACTACTTCTGTAGTAAATACTCTGTCGGCATAGCTCGCCTTGGGTGGCATCAGGCAGTTTGTGGTAAAGAGGATTGGCGCAGGGATATTTGCAAATTCCTTTTGCTGATTCTGCCAAGCCGTACCGAAATTGCCCTTCAAATGCGTATATTTCTTTAGCTTAGGATATGCGTGAGCAGGCAGCATCTCTCCGTGAGTATAGATATTGATACCTTTACCTTCGGACTGTTCAAGAAGCTGCTTGAGGTCATACAGGTCGTGTCCCGATATAACGATGAATGGCCCCTTTTCAACGGTGAGACTCACCTCGGTCGGAACAGGATTGCCGTAGGTTTCGGTATTGGCTTTATCGAGCAGAGCCATACATTTAAGATTGATTTCGCCTACCTCTAAAACGATAGGAAGAAGTTCATCCATACCCCAATCATCCATACCGATGGCAAAGAGCGCCTTGAAGAAGAAATTATTGATGCTTTCATCGGTATAGCCAAGAACGGCGGCGTGGTATGCGTAAGCCGCTACACCACGAATGCCAAACAGAATCAAGGATTTCAGAGAACGAATATCTTCATCGGCATTCCATAGCCTCTGCATATCATAATCATCATTTCTACCGCAGGCAGAGGAACAGCCGAAGCATCTTGGAACAAGACGTTCTTTTTCTGCTTTGACTCGATCTATGAGTGCCGCTATAGTTTCGTTATTGAAATTCACATTGGTGATCGTTGTAAAAAGAGCCTCCAATACAAGCTTGTGTGTTTCTGAGGTTACAAGCTCCTCGTTGCCCTCGATGGATCTGGCAAGACCGATGAGCGCACCCGTCAGCTGATCTTGAAGCTCGGCTGTGTCAGCCTTCTTTCCGCATACACCCGAAGCACCCGTGCAAGCCTTGCAACCTGCAGTCTGTTCACATTGAAAACAAAACATCTGATTTCCCATACTTATATCCTCCGTTAATCTAATATTTTTCCGTCCGTAGTGATCGTAATGACTCTCCACGGAATAAATTTACCGCTTGCCATTAAAGCACACTTGACAGCATTCTCTATACCGCCGCAGCAAGGTACTTCCATACGCACCACGGTCACGCTCTGAATATCGTTATTCGCAAGAATTGCCGTGAGCTTGTCGGCATAGTCCACGCTGTCGAGCTTGGGGCATCCGATGAGCGTGATTCG
>JAZRNC010000217.1:0-4917 GCA_045647965.1 Eubacteriales bacterium
CCGGGGGCATATCAATGAACATATAGTCCACGTCTCCCCATATAACATCCGTCCAGAACTGTTTTACCGTTCCGGCAATTACCGGACCACGCCAAACCACCGGACGAGTTTCCTCTTCAAGAAGAAGATTGACGGACATCATCTTGATTCCCGTTTTGGTGGAAAGCGGGATCAGTCCGTCGCCGGAAGAAAGAACATCACCTTTCGTTCCGAACGCTTTCGGGATCGAGGGGCCTGTAATATCGGCATCCAGGATCGCACACTTGTAGTCACGACGCTGCATAACTGTCGTAAGCATCGATGTAACGATGGACTTACCAACGCCGCCCTTACCCGATACAATGCCGATTACATGTTTGATGTTGGAGTCCTTATGAGGAGCATCAAACTGGGGCGCACGGGAAGAACAGTTCGCGCTGCATGTGGAACAGTTATGAGTGCATTCGTTGTTTTCTGCCATAACCATCTATTCCTTTCACGCGTCCGTCCTCCGAAATTTCGGAAAGCGAACGCAAATATTCTTATTCCATATTATTATATAACAAATCAAGAAAAATTTCAAGGGTTATTACGATTTTCGTTATTTTTTTATGCGAATAAATGTTGTTTTGTGAGGAAAAAAATCCTGTGAACACCATTTTTTCTTCACCCCAAAATGGATTCACAGGATTTTGTTATTTTTCTGTTTATCAGGACTTTTCGCGATTCTTATTCCCACGCGATGATTTTTGCTCAACCTCGGAAAATGGCTCTTGGGAGTCATTTTCGCGAGTGGGATGGTTGCCTTTGGTTTTTTGGCTAAATGTTATTCCCACGCGATGATTTTTTGCTCAACCTCGGAAAATGGCTCTTTGGAGTCATTTTCGTGAGTGGGATGGTTGTCTTTCGTTTTTGACTAAATATTATTCCCACTCATTAGTTTGCCGACGCCGAGTACCATAAACGTAAGAATAAGCGGCAAAACTGTCACCATCCCCACGCCGAAGCAGAGTGCTCCACCGATCAGATACGCCGTTTTATCGTAAAACAGCACGGAAAGCGCGAAGATTACCGCCACAACGAGGAGCGCCGTTTGAGCCATACTCACCGACGTGAGCATAGAGGAAATTCTCCTCTTCATCGCCGCACAGGAAACGATGTACCCGGTCAGAATCGAAGATGCGGACAAAATAGATCGAAGCATTCCGGAGGTGACGTTAACGTGAATGAGCCCCCCAAACCAATCAGCCGCCGGCACCGCGAACACAAGAATCGCCCCCCACGCGATACCAAAGAACACCGCGCGCGCAGTCACACCCGTGTATCCACGAACATTTTTGGGTGTCCTGTCCGGCGCATACGACTCGAATTTTTCAAATCCGATCATCAAAACCGCTGAAAAATCGAACAAAAGTCCCCACATCAAAATGAACACCGCATCCATCAGCGGAACATCAAACAAAATCGCCGCCAGAAGGACGATAAACCGGGCACTTTGAGAAGCAGTCAGATAGAACACCGCCGAGCGGATATTTCGTACAGCTTGTCCTGCCGCCATCACCGCTCTCACAAGTCCCGAAACACCACCAAATCCATCCATCGTCGTCTCTGCGGGATAAATCTCAACCGCAGAATGTTTGACGAGCGATTTTTCGGATGCGTGAATCGTTCCGTTTCGCACAGAAATACCGACGTCAGCGTTTTCCATCGCTCCGGCACCCCGCCAGAATCTGCCGACAAACGCCGTAACTTTGTCCACCGACAGTTTTTTCATGCTTTTTGTATAAGCAGAAGCAACGGCAGCATCACCCGCGAGTCCTTCGAACGACACGATCAGGCCACCCTCGCCAACCTCGATTTTACCACGCTTTTCTATTTCCGTATAATGCAGAATTTTCGTGTTTTTTCCGAACAACCCAAATCGGTTGCCATAATACAGATCCTCTTGCGGATTGGATGAGAACATCACAAGTTCCACGCCGCTTTGTTTGAGATACCGCACACTTTCCGCGACATTCTCTTCCGTTTCCTCGAAAATCGCCGTATATCCGACAAAAATCATCTCCTGCATAAGAAGAGAGGCTCGGTTAAGACTCGTGATCGGAGATGGTCTCCTCGCTGCTCCGACGACCTTCCCTCCGTTAAACTCGATTTTCGCGCACTCCATGAAGATTTTCTTTTTCAGTTCATTGTCAAGCGGAATCACGTTTTTTCCGTCATATACCGAAGAACAGCAACGAATCACGCTGTCAATCGTCCCAATAGCAGAAGCAAAAATCTGTCCGTCGCGATCGATGGCAAGGGACAATTCCACCCCCGCCGACAAAGGATTATCCTCCGAAACGTGATCGATCACCGAAAAAATCGGCTCCACACGCGTAGCAAATTTTTTCTCAAACGCCGTCGTCATATCGCGGACATAGGCAGACGTTCGGGAAACCGCTTCATTTTTCTCCCCCGCCGATAAACTGTGGTTTGCATTTCCGCTTGCCGCCGTCATCAGCGCGAGCATTTGTTTCGTTTCCGTGGCGTCTTCCCGTTTATTTAAATCCGCCATTTTAGTACCGAGCCGCGCGTAGGAAAACACCGTCTTGCCGTTTTTGAAAAATGAACTTCCGTCAAATACGATCCGCGATACACCGGCAATCTCCTCGATCCGCTCCGTCTTTTTTATTTTGACTCTCTGCAAAGATTTATTCTTTTTTGTTGTTCCCGCCGCACGACGTACCGTAACGGCAAGTACGATTTCGGCAATGCTCGTCAAAAACTCACTCATCGAAGCCACCGCCATTGACATCGTCACGAGGAAAATATCGGCAAGGGTAAATTGCTCGTGCTTAAAGAACGAAAGCGACGTAAACACCATCACGCACGCCAGCATAATTAAGCTGAGCAGCTTACTGCTCCGACGGAGTTTATCAACAATCGGCATGCTCTCATTCACTTCCAGAACGATCCTACCGTTTTTCATCACCGCGAGAGTGTTTTCACCACTCGCTGTAGCGACGATGCGCATTTCCCCTGAGAGCACCACGGATGTTGCAAACACCATGTTGGAACGGCATTCGCACGGAACCTCGCCGCCCTCCGAGCTTGTATTGATGACAGTATAAAATTTATGTATCGGGGTCTTGTTTTCCGTAATCCCCTTTTCGTGCACAAGGGCATCTTTTCCGATCACGATCCGACCGTCACACGGAACCGTATCCCCCGCCTCCAAAACGACTACGTCACCCGGAACGATGTTATCCGCCGATACTACGAAGAGTTTTCCGTCTCGCAAGACGGTCGCCACCGGGATCGTTTCTCGAACGGTCTCTTCAAAAATGCGGTTCGCCCGCACGAACGTCACCGTCCGAAGTCCCCCGCCAAGAAGCAGAATCGCCGTAATCATTAGGGCTTCCGTGCTTTGCTCAAACAGCGCCGCCGTGACCGCCGTGATAACGAGAAGAAGCGTGGCGAGATCGAATACTGTATTGTACGCGATCTCCCACGCAGACATATGCCGTATGCTCCACACGGAGTTTTTGCCAAAGCGTTTTCTTCTTCGAGCAGCCTCCTCCGTCGAAAGGCCACGGTACATATCCGTGGACAATTCACGGACTACCTCGTCGTTCGACAGAAGATGCCAGTCGTTTCTATCTTTCATCATTCGCTACCCTTTTCGTACTGAATGCGCGCCGTTTATTTTACAATAACCTTCTCTCCGTCCGAATCGATCGTGATTTCACTTAATTCCCCTCTCGTCTCGATCAGGCGTTCCGCTATGCGATCCTCCACTTCCGTCTGGATGAATCGGCGCATATTTCTCGCACCGAATTTTACGGAATATGAGCGATCCGCAACAAAATCACGCGCCCGGTCGGTAACGGTCGTTTTGATTCCCTTCTTCTCAAGAAGACCTGCGAGATCCGACAGCATAAGCGCGGCGATCTCCACAAAGTTTTCACGGGACAGCGGATTGAACGTAATGATCTCATCCACGCGGTTAATAAATTCCGGTCGAAGGAATTCTTCCAGAGCACGTCTCGTTTTATCTTCCGTCATTGCCTTCGGAGAATCCGCAAATCCCGCCTTCGCCGCAGAATACGTACTGCCGGCGTTCGTGGTCATCACGATGATCGTATTGCAGAAATCGACCTGCTTGCCATGGGAATCGGAAATTGTTCCGTCATCGAGAATCTGAAGCAGAATGTTCATAACGTCGGGATGCGCTTTTTCAATCTCATCAAACAGTACCACGGAATACGGTCTTCTGCGAATCTTTTCCGTAAGTTGACCGGCATCGTCGTATCCCACGTATCCCGGAGGAGAACCAACGATTCTGGATACAGAGAACTTATCCATAAATTCGCTCATATCGAGACGGATCAGAGAATCGGGTGATGCGAACAACTCCGCCGCCAAAACCTTAACAAGTTCTGTTTTACCAACACCCGTCGGACCTGCAAAAATAAACGAAACGGGCTTTCTCTTATACTGTACACCGGTTCTGCCGCGACGTACCGCACGGGAAACCGCCATTACCGCCTCGTTTTGTCCGATGATACGGGAACTGAGACGTTTATCGAGATTTTCCAGTTTTTCGTATTCACTTTCCGCAATATTGGATGCAGGGATTCCCGTCCAGATTTCAATGACATCCGCAAGATCGGACTCCTTCATTCTGACGTTTCCGCAGATCTCGTCAAGCTCTGAAAGTCTCTTCTCGATCCGCATTTCCTCCGCTTTGATATCGGCAAGCTTGCGATAGCGTTCCTCTGCTGCCTCCTCGGAATTTTCGGTCGGTTCGGTGTTCTCGAGTTCGTTTCTGCTTTTCTCCAGAACCACACGGCGGTCTGCGAGTTCATGGCGTTCGTTGATCTCCGGCGTGTGAATGGAGATATGGGACGCCGCCTCATCGATCAGGTCGATCGCCTTATCGGGCAGATAGCGGTC
>JAZRNC010000218.1:0-6399 GCA_045647965.1 Eubacteriales bacterium
GGATGCGAGGGATGCCACAATCCCGGCTCCCACGACGTAAACGGGGGAACGATATCGTCTACGTCTGAACTTTGGCGCGAGATCGAGGCACTGCCGCACCTTCAGGGGATCACGTTTTCGGGAGGCGAGCCGTTTCTTTGGGCGGGCGCACTGGCTGAAATTGGAAAAGCCGCGCGTCGTCGGGGACTCTCGGTGATGACGTATTCGGGGTTCACGTATGAACGGCTTCTCGAACTTGCGAAAACGAAAGAGGATGTTCACGCACTTCTTACGGTGACGAATTATCTTGTAGACGGCCCGTTTATACTCGCCGAGCGGGATATTACCTTGCCGTATCGCGGAAGCCGTAACCAGCGAATCCTTGATATTACCTGCTATCCGAATACCACGGCGGCGGCATCGGCGGATTTTGCATAAGCACGGATTCGTGAACGTCATTTTATTATAAAACTTACGACTTTACATAAAGGAGCATGGATATGAGTAAAAAACATCGCATTCTTGTGGTTTCAAGTGCAAATATGGATTTCGTTCAGCGCATGCGCCGCATTCCGTATTCGGGAGAGACTGTGTGCGAACCGGAACTCGGATACTCGTATATTCCCGGTGGAAAAGGGGCGAACAGTGCAATCGCGTTTGCCAGATTTGAAGCAGATTGCGTATTTTGCTGTAAACTCGGACGGGACGAAAACGCCAAAAAATTACGCTCTATGTATCAGCAGGAGGGAATTGACACTCGTTATATAATGGAAAGCAATGAGCCGACGGGACTTGCTTCCATCCTTGTGGAAGAGAACGGCAAAAACCGGATCATCGTATATCCCGGTGCCAACAATACGTTCTCGGCGGAGGACGTGGAGGAGAGCTTCACTTGCTATCCTGACGCTGTGTACGTTCAGCTTGAGATCTCCGAAGAGGCGGTGCTCGAAGCGGCGCGTCGTGCCAACAATGCGGGAATCCCTCTTTTTGTGGATGCCGGACCGGCGAGACTCGATTTTCCTCTCCGTGAGCTTGGCAGAGTGGAGATTTTCTCCCCGAACGAAAGCGAAGCAAGAGTGTTTACGGGAATTTCCTGTACTTCCGAAGAAAACTGCCTGCGTGCCGCCATCAAACTTTCGTCCATGGTGGATGCGAAGTACATCGTCATCAAACTCGGCGAGCGCGGTTCGTTCATTTACGATGGCAGAGAATATTATATGATCCCTGCGGAAAACGTAACTTCCGTGGATACGACGGCGGCGGGGGATGTCTTTACAGCCGTTATGACGTACGTGTATCTTACGAATCATAACATCGTTGCGGCGGTTAAATACGCAACGTGTGCTGCTGCCATCTCCATCACCAGAGAGGGCGCCTCTTCGTCCATTCCGATGAGAAAAGAGGTTCTCGACTACGTGAAGCAGAGAACTTCTGAAAAATCGTCCGCAGCGTACGAATATTGATCGAGTAGAGGATGTAACCGATGATTATTGTTGGACTTGATTTTGGAGATGCCCGTACGGGAGTTGCTGTTTGCGATAAATACGAAATGATGGCAGCGGATGCGGGATGTGTTGCGGCAGACAGCTACAAAAAGGCGCTGGAAGCGGTCGGCGCGCGGGTGAAAGAACTTGGTGCTGAGCTTATCGTTGTCGGAAATCCCGTCAATATGGACGGCACGGCAGGTTGGCGAAGCGAAAAATGCAAGGCATTTGCGAGGGAACTGTCGGAACTCACGGGAATTCCGAGTGAGATGTACGATGAGAGACTCACGACGGTGTCTGCGCATAAAATTCTGAGTGAAAACAACGTCCGCGGCAAGAAGCGCAAAGCTACCGTGGATGCGCTGTCGGCGAGACTGATTTTAGAAGATTATCTCACTCTGCGCAAAAATCGCATGAAAACAGAGGGCGGCGTGTGAACGTCCGATGGGGTTATAAGTGATATTTATTTGGGAGGGACTTTTTCTCGGAAAAGTCCCTCCCTTGTGCCCCTCTTCAAAAAAACTTTAAAAAGAGGGAGAATAGACGGTAGTTCGGATAGGGCTAAAATATCGAGAAATCGCAGCTCTCTCCCCACATTATTGACGAATTGTTAATTATACAAAGTTTTATCTTTCCGTATTGACAAACGGGAGGCTAAATGGTATACTATATTCATAATTGACAAGTCAACAATCAGCAAAAAAACTAAGGATAACACGGATAGCACATGGTAGAAAAAAATCAGCAAACCGACCGTTTCGTGCGGTTTTCCATCGCGACGGATACGGTACTCAAGAACATTCAGAAGTACAAGAACGACCGTCTCGAAGAGTTCGGACTCCGAAGTATGCACCTGATGTTTATGGTATGCCTTGATCGCTCCGCGGAAGGAATGACTCCGACGGAACTGGCGAGATCGTGCCGCGTGGATAAAGCGTTTATTTCGCGCGTGACACACGAGCTTTGCGAGAGGGGATTTGTGGCATACGATGATTCCGAACAGCGCCGGAAACGGATCTGTATGACGGAATCGGGCAGACACGTGATGGATGCCATCAACGAAATTATTCATGAGGTGATCGAAAAGGTTACCTCCGGGATCTCGCGGGAACAGATGGAGACGTTTTACGACGTGATATCGCGTCTTGACGTGAATTTGCTCGGCCTCGCGGAAGATGCCACCTGATGAACAATAATTCGAAGAATCATTTTTTGAAATGGAGATTGGAATGAAAAAACAGTACAAAGTACGCAATCACAAAAAAACAGAGCATATTTTCAGAAATCTTTCTTATATCGGCGATTATCTTGATTCCCTCGAATCGTATGCGGAGCGCACTCTGTTCGTGTGGAAGGAAAACGGAGAACCGAAGGAACTCACATACGGAGATTTCCGTGAAATGGTGATCCGTTTTTCAAAAGCTCTCGTTTCTCTTTACGGAGAACAGGCAAAGCGTTCGATTGCGGTCATTGGCGAAACGTCGCCGTATTGGCTGGCGTCGTATCTGGCGATCCTTGCGTCGGGCAACGTGGCAGTTCCTATGGATAAGGAACTCGATCCTGCGGAAATTTCCAAATTCTTTGATTTTGCAGATGTGGCAGCAGTCGTATATTCTCCCACATTTAACGACGTATTCAAGGAAATGTCGGTGGATCACAAAACTCTTCGCACTCTGATTCCGATGGATCCCGCGGCAGAGGAGACAGAAAACACGGTTCCGTTTGCGCGTATGATTCAGATGGGCATCGAAAGCGAGAGAGATTTTATCCCGGACTCCGACAGAGAACGTCCGGCAGAGCTTCTGTTCACCTCGGGAACGACGGGCAGCTCGAAATGCGTTATGCTTTGCCAGAGAAATATTTTCTCCGCGGTAACGACCGCGTGTGCAAGTACGGATTTCTGCTCCGACGACGTGCTCGTATCCGTTCTTCCTCTTCACCACACGTATGAGCTTGCGTGTATGATCGCCGCAACGAACTACGGTATCAAGATCTGCATCAACGATTCCCTCAGAAACGCGCTCAAGAATTTCAAAGAATATCAGCCGACGGGACTCGTGCTTGTTCCGCTGTTTGTTTCCACGATGTATAAAAAGATCCTTTCCGAAGCAAAGCGTTCGGGTAAGGATAAAGTGCTTGGCGTTGCTACCAAAGTGGCTCACGCACTCAGCTTCGTTGGCATTGACATCAGCGAACACGTCTTCAAGGATGTGCGCGCGGCGTTCGGCGGTCGTCTCCGTAAGATCATCTGCGGCGGCGCGGCACTGAATCCCGAAATGATCCAGGCGTTCGAGAGCTTTGGTATCTCCATTTACGAAGGATACGGTATCACGGAATGTGCACCGCTTGTGGCTGTTACCCCGTATTACAAGCGTAAATGCGGTTCAGTCGGACCGGCTGTTCCTTGCTGTGAAGTACGAATCGACGGTACCGAAGAAAACGAGTACGGTTACGTTTACGGTGAGATTCAGGTTAAAGGCGACAACGTAATGCTCGGCTATATGAACAATGACGAGGCGAATGAAGCGGTGTTCACGGAAGACGGATGGTTCCGTACGGGTGACGTTGGATATCTCGATAATGATGGATATATCTATATTACCGGAAGAATGAAGTCGGTGATCGTTCTTGAAAACGGAAAGAACGTATTCCCCGAGGAAATTGAAGAATACCTTGAGGGAATCGAAACGATCGCGGAATCCGTAGTTGTGGGACGAGAAGAAGACGGTGCGGTAAAACTCGTGGCTGTCGTCGTTCCCGCATACCAGAAATACCCCGATATGTCCGAAAATGATATCCGCACCGATATTCAGCAGGCAATCACTGCTCTCAACAAGCGCCTTCCTTCGTTCAAGCAGATTCATAAGATCGAATTCCGCAAAACAGAATTTGAAAAGACGACCACAAAGAAGATCAAGCGTTTCCTTGTGAACTGATAGAAGGAATCGAATCGTATTTTGAGAAGATCGCAGAGAGGGGAATAGATAAGTTTGTCCTTTTCCCCTCTCTGTTTTTTGTGTAACCTATATATTGACAATTTTGGTGGAAAATGTTAAAATATTTACGTTGGGCTTTGCCTGACGGAATCGAAAACTCATCCTATTGTTTTAACTAATAGGAAAGAAATTTTTAAAAAGGAAAAGGAAAACGGTACAGTGGAAATTTTATACGAAAACTTACTGCAGCTTGATATCCGCCACGTGATTATGTGGATCATCGGCGGTGTACTGATCTATCTTGCTATCAAGAAAGATATGGAGCCCACGCTTCTTCTTCCCATTGGATTCGGTGCGATCCTCGTGAACATCCCCCATTCCGGCGCAATCACACAGATGGTTGGTCTTGAAGAGGAAGTAGGTCCGCTTACGACACTCTTTAATGCCGGTATTTCGAACGAGCTTTTCCCGCTCATTCTCTTCAACGGTATTGGTGCGATGATCGACTTCGGTCCCCTGCTCTCCAATCCGAAGCTTATGATCTTCGGTGCGGCGGCACAGTTCGGTATTTTCTTCACTCTCTGCCTTGCGTCCATCTTCTTTGAACAGAACGACGCGGCATCCATTGCTATCATCGGTGCAGCGGACGGCCCGACAGCTATCGTTGTTGCAAACAAGCTTAAATCCACCTATCTCGCTCCTATTATGGTAGCGGCGTATTCCTATATGGCGCTCGTTCCGATTATTCAGCCCCCGATCATCAAGCTTCTCACAACGAAGAAGGAAAGATGCATTCGTATGGACTATGTCGGCAAGGAAGTATCCAAGACAACAAAGATCCTTTTCCCGATCATCATCACCGTTGTTGCGGGTATGATCGCTCCGGCATCCGTAGCGCTGATCGGATTCCTCATGTTCGGTAACCTCATTCGTGAGTGCGGCGTGCTCAACTCCCTTTCCGAAACCGCACAGAAGGTACTTGCAAACCTTATCACCATCTTCCTCGGTATCACCATTGCGTCCCAGATGCAGGCAGAACAGTTCCTCACACTCGAGACACTTCTCATTCTCGGTCTTGGCTTGTTCGCATTCATCTTCGATACAGCGGGCGGTGTTGTATTTGCGAAAATTCTTAACCTGTTCCTCAAGAAGAAGATCAACCCGATGATCGGTGCGGCAGGTATTTCCGCATTCCCGATGTCCGGTAGAATCGTTCACAAAATGGGACTTAAGGAAGACCCGCAGAACTTCCTTCTTATGCACTCGATCGGCGTAAACGTATCCGGACAGATCGCATCCGTTATTGCGGGCGGTCTTATCCTCAGCTTCTTTATGTAATCGTTAGGAGGAGAATCATATGTCTGAATTATTGAGTAATTTTCAGTTTGAACCGATGAACTTCATTGATAACCTGCAGTACATGGGTACGGGTATGCTTTGCATTATGATCGTAATCGGTGTTATCATCGGTATCGTAACGCTTCTTGAAAAAGTAACTTCAAGAAAAAGCAGCAAGGAAGAAAACGATCAGTAAGAAATAACATAGCGGGCGGCGTGAGCGATCACGTCGCTTGTGTTTTTTTAGCGACACCGGGAAAGCTTTGGGGAAAGTGCGGAAATACGGAAAAAGCGGGAACTTTTCACAAAATAATTCGTCGAATAAGAGCGCTAAAAAACAGAAACTGTGAAATGATTGTAAATTTTTCACGAAAATGGGCGCAGATACAAGAATATGTGATATAATAAATGTGTATATCCATACCCGACATTTTCAGCGAAAGACTAAATGTTTAAGGATAATAGGAGGAAGGAAAATGAAAAAGAAACTTACAAGTCTGATTGCTTTGATTCTCGTAGCAATTATGATATTCCCGACAGCAGTGTTTGCGAATGAACTGGTACCATCGACACCGCCGGAACTTAAGATTTATAATGGCGAAGCAGAGGTTACAGATCCAATAATACTGTATCACGGAAGCGATACAAAAGCATCGGCACAG